>JBOFXO010000373.1:0-2770 GCA_051654185.1 Vibrionaceae bacterium
ACCAGTGGCGCGGTGAGCACAAAAATAAGCCCAGTTGCCCAGTTAAGCGGAAAAACCACCAGCAAGATCAAAAGTGGCAGCAGTACGACGATGGCAAGCTGTGGCAGGTAGCGAGCAAAAAAATCATTTAGCTGCTCAACTTGCTCAAAAAGTAAGTTTGCCCAGCTTCCCGCCGGCTTTCCTTGGATCGTCGCGCACCCTAGCTGCTGCAATTTATCTAGCATCTGTTTGCGGATCTGCTGCCGGATAGCTTCTGCTGCTTTATAAGCGACGATATCTTTAAATGTGCTGCAAAGCGCGCGCAGGGCAATTGCCCCAGCGAGCAGCAAAAAAGCGGGGATGAGCTGTTTTTTGTCGGCTTGTTCGATGATCAGCGCGTGTAAAATGTGCGCAAGTAACCCGGCTTGCGCCAGCAAAAAAAGAGCGGCGCTAAAAGCGAGCAGTACACTTAAAGAGATCCATTTTTTCCCAAGTTTGCTTTGGCTACGCAGCCATGCATTGAGCGCTCGTTGTTGGTTCTCCATCTGCGTTGTCCTAGATAGAAGTCGTTAAAGGCTGTGAACGAGAAAAATATTCAGCGGTGCACACTTTTTTGTATTTGCCCTAAAAACCGTTTTTTATTGCACGTTTTTATTTAAGTGTGTTTAAGGCAAATGAAACCAAGGTAAGAATGCACCTAAAAAAGTGAAAAGCGGCACCGAGCGCCGCTTTATGACCTTTTTATTTAAGCTGTTCATCTAAGTAGCGCTCAGCATCAAGCGCTGCCATGCAGCCGGTCCCTGCAGAAGTGATAGCCTGCCGGTAGCTGTGATCCATGATATCGCCTGCAGCAAAAACGCCAGGGATGCTAGTTTGAGTCGCGTTGCCGTTAAGACCCGATTGCACCTGAATATAGCCTTGCTGCATTGCGAGCTGCTCAGCAAAAATTGCGCTATTAGGCTTGTGGCCGATGGCAATGAAAACGCCAGCAACCTTGATCTCTTTTTGTGCAGCGCTGTTTGTCGCGTTAACCCGCACGCCGGTTACGCCTGCGTCGTCGCCTAAGATCTCATCGACCACGCAATCGGTGTGTAAAACGATGGTGCCAGCATTCACTTTTTCCATCAGTCGGTCAATGAGTATTTTTTCGGCGCGAAATTGCCCGCGGCGATGAATAAGGTGCACGTGACTTGCGATATTAGCAAGATACAGCGCCTCTTCAACGGCAGTGTTACCGCCACCAACCACTGCAACTTCTTGGTTTTTATAAAAAAATCCGTCGCAAGTGGCGCAAGCTGACACGCCGCGTCCTTTAAATTTTTCTTCGCTCGCAAGCCCTAAATATTGCGCAGAAGCACCGGTTGCGATGATCAAGGCATCGCAAGTGTAAGTGCCTTCCTCGCCAACAAGGCGCAGCGGGCGCTCTTTTAAGTGCGCGGTGTGGATTTGATCAAAAATTATCTCGGTATTAAAGCGTAGCGCGTGCGCTTGCATCTGCTCCATCAAGGCGGGGCCTGTGAGATCGGCTTGCGCGCCCGGCCAATTTTCTATTTCTGTGGTGGTAGTGAGCTGGCCGCCAAGCTGCATGCCGGTGATCATAACCGGTTTTAAGTTGGCACGCGCTGCATAAACGGCTGCAGTATAACCGGCAGGGCCAGATCCTAGGATCAGCAAACGAGCATGTTTTGGGCTGGACATAAGTGCTCCTTTAAAAAATAGAGTCGTGATTGTAGAAAAAAGGCTCCGTTAATGAAAGTGTTAGTTGTATCGTTCTTTGCAAAGCAAGCCAGCTTGCTCCAAATTTTGCTATGCGGGTCAGGGAGATGTTTGCGATGGGCTTGTATTTAACGATAGTATATCGCTCATTTGTTAATACCAGTGCATTTAAGATGTTATCGCTTAAAGAGCAGTGTTTTTTAGTGAAAACTCAGTGCTTTTTGGTGAAAAGTAGTTAAAAAGGAGCAATTCACTCATGACACAGAGCAAGCAAAAGCTGATGAAAGAGTTAGATAAAACTGACCGTAATATATTGAATGAATTGCAAAAAGATGGCCGTTTGTCCAACGTTGAACTGTCAAAACGCGTAGGACTTTCGCCAACGCCATGTCTTGAGCGCATGCGCCGTTTAGAGCGCCAAGGGTACATTTTAGGTTATACCGCGCAGCTTAACCCTAAGCTGCTCGACGCCTCTTTGCTGGTTTTTGTCGAGATCACCTTGCAAAGTGGCTTACCCGGCGTTTTTGAAGAGTTTAATCAGGCGGTGAGTGAGCTTGATGCTATTCAAGAGTGCCATCTTGTTTCAGGTGATTTTGATTGTCTTCTTAAAGTACGTGTTCCTGATATGTCAGGTTACCGTAAATTGTTGTCAGAGACATTATTGCGCCTGCCTGGCGTCAATGACACGCGAACCTATGTGGTAATGGAAGAGGTCAAACAGACCACGCATTTGATCCTGAAATAAGCGTGGTGTTTGCTCTAATTTAATCAGCAAAGAACAGATAA
The DNA here is from genome assembly GCA_051654185.1 of Vibrionaceae bacterium. Classification (GTDB taxonomy): domain Bacteria; phylum Pseudomonadota; class Gammaproteobacteria; order Enterobacterales; family Vibrionaceae; genus Enterovibrio. Next base: position 2,482 of record JBOFXO010000373.1, read on the forward strand.
TAGTTGATCAGGTGACGATGAAGCATTCTTTACGACAAAACCCAAAAAGGATTTCCTTAGTAAGCAAGCTCAATGGCAAGCAACGTTTGCAAGAGGGCGCTTTTATTATAGTGATGCTGCTGGCCATATTTTTGATTGTGGCGCTCTTTAGCCACGACCCGAATGATCCTTCGTGGTCTCAAACCGCTTGGGATGGGCCGATGAAAAATGCAGCGGGCAGCGCAGGTGCGTGGATCGCAGATAGCTTCTTTTTTACCTTTGGCTTGCAAGCCTACCCCTTGCCATTTTT
>JBOFXO010000374.1:0-7961 GCA_051654185.1 Vibrionaceae bacterium
GCAATTTTGCTTGCTAGCATCTCGCCTGAAAGCTCTACATACGCAATTTTATATTGCTCAGGGCGCATAAATTGATTGCTGTTTTGCTGATAATAATCTTGTTTTTGCTGATCAGTCAGCGTCACTTTGCTAGCAAAATCTGCCAGCGGTAAAGTCAATGTACGAATAGTGCGAGTTTGCTCTTCAAGCTGATAAATATTTTTTAGCTCATGATCCAGCACAAACTCACTCTCTTGCAAGCTATTGAGCAGCTGCGCACGCACTAAATCGCTGCGCACGTACTGCGCAAAGGCTTCAGGCGTCAGACCATTTCGGCTCAGTAGCGCTAAATATTGATCATTGTTAAATTCGCCATTGCTAGAAAAAGCTGGCATAGCACGAATGGTGTCTTTGACTTGCTCGTCGCTGGCACGCAAACCCAATTTTTGCGCATATTGATCGAGCAAATTTTGATTGACCATACGCTCTAGCACGTTAGCGCGAAATTGTGCTAGGTAATTAGGATCAGCCATGAGTGCGGTGAACATTTCGCCCGCTTGCGCTTGCATCTGCTGGCGCTCATTTTGAAAACTTTGCTCAAATTGCTGCTGCGAAATTTCAACGCTGCCCACTTTAGCCGCAAATGGCGCAGAGCCGCCGGTTAAATAACTTCCGACACCAGCAAAAAGAAACGATAGGATGATCAAACCTAAAATGATTTTGATCACCAAATTATTTGCGCCCGCGCGCAGTCGCTCCATCATCACAGGTAATTACCCCAATAAGTTAAATAAAAAGTGTTTAAAAATAACAAGTTCGCCCTTGACGTTAAATTTGATTATACGCAGATACCAAGGAGTTTAAAGCCCCGCACATGATAAGCTGCCACGCGCGTCGATTTATGACAAAAAAAATGGCAACCTGCTGGCTGCCACTTTTTCATAGTAGTCAATTACACAGACGCAGTGCCCGCGCCAATTTGCGCGCCAAGCGGGTGATTTTGCAACGCTAACACCAGCACATCTTCAATCCAGCGCACCGGATGAATATCAAGCGCTGCTTTCACGTTGTCAGGGATCTCCTCAAGATCACGCTCATTCTCTTTTGGAATGATCACAGTCTTGATCCCGCCACGGTGCGCCGCTAACAGCTTCTCTTTTAAGCCGCCGATAGGAAGCACTTCACCGCGCAGCGTAATTTCGCCCGTCATCGCAACATTGGCGCGCACAGGGTTACCTGTTAAGCAAGAGACAAATGCTGTGCACATCGCAATACCCGCGCTAGGGCCGTCTTTTGGCGTCGCGCCTTCTGGCACATGCACATGAATATCGCGTTTTTCATGAAAATCAGCATTGATCCCAAGCTTAGAAATACGCGTGCGAACCACCGTCATTGCCGCTTGGATAGATTCTTGCATCACATCACCGAGCGAGCCTGTGTGCGTCAGCTTACCTTTGCCAAGCATAGATTCAGCTTCAATGGTCAGCAGATCACCGCCCACTTCAGTCCACGCAAGACCTGTCACCTGACCAATGCGGTTATGTTCATCCGCTTTGCCAAAGTCGTGGCGCTGTACGCCAAGGTACTTTTTCAAGTTATCTTGGGTGATGGTGATCTGCTTGATTTCTTTGTTAAGCAGGATCTCTTTGACCGTTTTGCGGCACAATTTCGAGATCTCACGCTCAAGACCACGCACACCGGCTTCGCGTGTGTAGTAACGAATGATGCCCATGATGGCAGAATCATCAATCGTCAGCTCTTTAGCTTTAAGACCATTGCGCTCCATCTGCTTTTGCACAAGATGCTGCTTAGCAATGTTAAGCTTTTCATCTTCGGTGTAGCCAGCTAGACGGATAACTTCCATCCTATCCAGCAAAGGACCTGGGATATTCATTGAGTTAGAGGTTGCAACAAACATTACGTCAGAAAGGTCGTAATCCACCTCAAGGTAATGATCGTTAAATGCGTTATTTTGCTCAGGATCAAGCACCTCAAGCAGCGCAGATGAGGGGTCACCACGCATATCAGAAGAGAGCTTGTCAATTTCGTCGAGCAAAAACAGCGGGTTTTTCACCTCAACCTTGGCCATTTTTTGGATAATTTTACCCGGCAATGAGCCAATGTAAGTGCGGCGATGACCTCGAATTTCCGCTTCATCACGCACGCCGCCTAGCGCCATACGCGTGTATTTTCGCCCTGTTGCGCGTGCAATGGACTGGCCTAGCGAAGTTTTACCCACGCCTGGCGGGCCAACTAAGCATAAAATAGGGCCTTTAAGCTTATTCACGCGGCTTTGTACGGCTAAATATTCTAAAATGCGCTCTTTAACGCGATCGAGACCATAATGGTCGGCATTTAAAATTTCTTCCGCTTTTGCCAGATCTTTTTTGACTTTCGAACGCTTATACCAAGGCACATTGATCATCCAATCAATGTAGCTGCGTACCACTGTCGCTTCAGCCGACATCGGTGACATCATTTTTAATTTTTGCAGCTCTTGCTCAGCCTTTTCTTTGGCCTCTTGCGGCATTTTTGCCTGCTCGATGCGCAGTTTTATCGCCTCAAATTCATCAGGCGCGTCATCAAGGTCGCCCAACTCTTTTTGAATAGCCTTCATCTGCTCATTGAGGTAATACTCACGCTGGCTTTTTTCCATCTGCTTTTTAACGCGATTACGAATGCGTTTTTCAACTTGCAGCAGATCGATTTCTGACTCCATCGTGGCCATCAAAAAGTTGAGGCGCTCTTCAACATTATGTAACTCAAGAACTTTTTGCTTATCTTGCAATTTGAGCGGCATGTGAGCTGCGATTGTGTCCGCTAAGCGCGCAACATCATCAATACCATTGAGAGAGGTTAAAACTTCAGGAGGAATTTTTTTATTGAGCTTAACAAAACCCTCAAATTGGCTGATAGCGGTACGTACTAGCACCTCTTCTTCACGTTCATCGAGCAAAGCTGACGACAAATAATTGGCGTTTGCGGTAAAGAATTCGCCTTCAATAAACTGCTCAACCTTAACCCGTTGCAGACCTTCGACCAACACTTTAACCGTGCCATCAGGCAATTTTAACAATTGCAAAATAGAAGCGACCGTTCCGACATGGTAAAGATCAGCGATGGTTGGCTCTTCAATCGTGGCGTCAGTCTGCGCGACTAAAAGAATTTTTTTATCCTTTTCCATCGCAACTTCCAAGCAACGAATTGATTTGTTCCGGCCGACAAACAGTGGGATCACCATGTGAGGGTAAACAACCACGTCACGCAGGGGCAGGACAGGAATTTCAATGCTCTCGGAACGTTCCAAGTTCATAGCGTTCTCTCTTCCATTTTATAGTTAGTTGAGTATATATGGGGGCACCATGGCTAAAATTCAATTTGAGCATGGTGCTAGCACAAAAAGAGGGATACTCCCCCCTTTTTGCTAACCTGTAAAATGATTTACGACCCCGTATCTGCCATTTTTTGCTCAGTATTTGCGTAGATCAATTGCGGTTGTGACTGCTCTTTGATCACTGACTCGTCAATCACAACTTTGCAAATCGCTTTGTTTGACGGCAACTCATACATTGTGTCAAGCAAAACTGACTCAACAATCGAACGCAGACCACGTGCACCGGTTTTGCGCTCTAACGCCTTTTTAGCAATAGCAACCAATGCATCATCCGTAAACTCAAGCTCGACGCCGTCTAAATCAAATAACGCCGCGTACTGCTTAGTTAGCGCATTTTTAGGCTCGCGCAAGATCTGAATAAGCGCCTCTTCATCAAGCTCATTCAATACCGCTGTGACAGGCAAACGACCAATAAATTCAGGGATCAAACCAAATTTCACTAAATCTTCTGGCTCAGCTTGGTTGAAAAGGTCGCTCAGCGTCGCTTTTTGCTCTTTTGTGCGAACATCAGCGGCAAAACCGATGCCACTGCCTTTTGCAATGCGCTGCTCAATCACTTTATCAAGCCCTGCAAACGCGCCGCCACAAATGAACAAGATCTTCGACGTATTCACCTGCACAAACTCTTGCTGCGGATGCTTTCTGCCACCTTGCGGGGGAACAGAAGCAATGGTTCCTTCAACTAATTTTAACAGCGCTTGCTGTACCCCTTCACCAGATACATCACGTGTTATTGACGGATTTTCAGATTTGCGGCTGATCTTATCAATTTCATCAATATAAACGATGCCGCGCTCTGCTTTTTCAACATCGTACTCGCATTTTTGCAGCAGTTTTTGGATGATATTTTCCACATCCTCGCCAACGTAACCCGCTTCGGTCAAGGTGGTCGCATCCGCCATGGTAAATGGCACGTCTAAAAAGCGCGCGAGCGTCTCTGCAAGCAAGGTTTTACCGCTACCTGTTGGACCGATAAGCAAAATATTACTTTTACCAAGCTCTACACCATCGGTGCTGTTGCCAGAATTTCTTAACCGCTTGTAATGGTTGTAAACTGCAACGGACAATACCTTTTTCGCACGATCTTGCCCTATCACATAATCATCAAGATGGGCGCGAATTTTTTTAGGAACAGGCAGCTCCGTATTTTCATGCTTTGGTAAGATCTCTTTGACTTCATTAAGAATAATGTCGTTACACAGGCCAACGCACTCATCGCAGATGTAAATAGATGGACCGGCTATTAATTTACGCACTTCGTGCTGACTTTTGCCGCAAAAAGAGCAATAAAGCAATTTTGTACTGCTTGCGTCTGTTCGTTTATCTGTCATTCGCTAACCTCTTTAAGCTCTCGCTTACCTGTAAACTTACGCTTGCAACCTCTACACAGCGTTTTAACCACTTACGCAATCTTTAAGACTTAATCACGCTTAAAGAGCACCGAGTCAACTAAACCGTAATCTACTGCGTCTTGCGCTGACATAAAATTATCACGATCAGTATCACGCTCGATCACTTCTAGCGGTTGACCTGTGTGCTGCGCCATCAAGCCATTTAAACGTTGTTTAATCGTTAAGATCTCTTTGGCATGAATTTGAATATCCGAAGCTTGGCCTTGGAATCCACCTAGAGGCTGATGGATCATCACGCGAGAATTAGGCAAGCAATAACGTTTGCCTTTAGCGCCGCCAGAAAGCAAAAATGCCCCCATCGAACACGCTTGTCCCATACAAACCGTACTCACGTCAGGCTTGATAAATTGCATCGTGTCATAAATCGACATACCCGCGGTGACAGAGCCGCCCGGTGAGTTGATGTATAAAAAGATATCTTTCTCAGGGCTTTCTGACTCTAAGAACAGTAACTGCGCGGCCACAAGATTGGCCATGTGATCTTCAACTTGGCCGGTTAAAAAAATGACTCGCTCTTTTAGCAAACGCGAGTAAATATCATAAGATCGCTCACCGCGTGAAGTCTGTTCAATGACCATCGGCACTAACATATCCATCACTGGAGGCATTCCTTGTTTAGATTGAAAACTCATGATCTCATTTTCCTAAAATAAAAGGTCCGAATGAACGCAAGTCATACGGACCGTTGTGATCAAAAGAGCGAATTTGCAGTAAAACACCCACTCAATGCTCTGTGCTCATCATCATTGACGCTGCAATAGCCAAATACACTTGCAGATAAAACGGGCACGTTTTTTTGTGCTACGGCGTCAATGAAAAAATTAAGCCTGTGCTGGTGTCATCACTTCAGAAAAAGACAGTTCACTGTGTGAAACTTGCGCTTTTTCTAAAATAGCTTCAATAGCTTGCTCTTCTAACGCAACATTACGCATGTTTTCCATCGCGCGCTGGTCTTGTTGATAATAGCTGATCACCTCTTGTGGAGTTTCATAAGCTGTTGACATATCTTCAATCAGCGCATTAACTCGCATTTCATCAGCTTTTAAATCAAAGCTACGGATAGCTTCGCCAAGCAACAGGCCAACTTTTACGCGGCGCATCGCTTGCTCTTCAAACAATTCACGTGGCAATTGTGGCTGAGTTTTTGCGCTGCCGCCAAAACGTTGCATCGCTTGCTGACGTAGGACATTCACTTCTTGGTCAACAAGAGCTGCTGGCACTAAAATATCATTAGTTTTCACAAGTCCATCTAGCACTTGATCTTTAATGCGGTTTTTTAGGTTCGCTTTAAGCTCACGCTCCATGTTACGGCGTACTTCAGCTTTTAACCCTTCAACCGTGCCATTAGCGATACCAAAACGTTGCACAAACTCGTTAGTCAGCTCAGGCAATTTTTGCGTTTCAACTTTATGTAAAGTGATCGCAAACTGCGCAGCTTTACCTTTTAGCATCTCTGCATGGTAATCTTCAGGGAAAGTCACGTCGACAGTAAACTCATCACCCGCTTTTTTGCCGATAATGTTATCTTCAAAACCTGGGATCATACGGCCTTGTCCAAGAACAAGTGCAAAACCGCTTGCTTTGCCGCCATCAAACTCTTCGCCAGCAATGCTGCCCACAAAATCGATGGTCACACGGTTTTCTACTTGCGCCGCTTGCGCAGCTTCTTCCCACGTCGCTTGTTGCTTACGCAGGGTTTCTAGCATGTTGTCTACGTCAGCGTCGGTGATGCTAGCGCTAACTTTAGTCACTTCAATTTGTTCAAGATCTTTTAATTCGATTTTTGGGAAAACTTCAAAAGAAGCTTTAAAAATCAAATCACTACCATCTTCTACAGTGATAGGTGTGAAAGTTGGCATGCCGGCTGGGTTGATTTTTTCTTGGTTGATAGCAGCAAAGAAGTGGCTTTGCATGACATCACCTAAAATATCTTGGCGCACTGATTTGCCATAGATTTTTTCTACCATTTTTAATGGCACTTTGCCTTTACGAAAACCATCAAAACGGCGGTTTTTAGCAATATTGCGCAGCTCGGCGTCTACCGCAGCATTAACGCTGTTTCCTGGAACGGTGATTGTTAGGTGACGCTCTAGACCTTCTGTTGCTTCAACAATAACTTGCATAATAATTTTTACCTCAAAACTGACTTAGCCTTCACTAAGAAAAAATAGTGTTAGCGATACGGGAGTCATCCATTAATGCAACAATAAACATGGCAACCGCTGTTGTACTTAAATAGCGCCTCACCATGAATAAATTCAATAAGATCAGTAAATATCATTTGCTCATCGTGCTATGGCAAATAACTTACACTGTCTAACCACGATGCGCTTGCAAAGGGTACAATTTTTGTGCCTGCACAAGTTTAATAAACACCTCCAAAGCGGAGGCGATGACATTTAGAAACGTCATTATAACGAGACTCATTTAATGAGTCGAGATAACAGAGTAATAGCAAGTGATCATGCACCAAAGGTTTCAATCTGTGAAGATCAGATCTCACGCGAGTTTGACGCTAAAAGCCGCGGTCTGTGCAAATTTAGCGTAAAAAAAAGCAAACGCGCATTAAAAATACGCGTTTGCGAGAAATTTTTTCGCTTAACCTCGATAACTTAAAAAATGCCAAGCCTAAACATCGCAGCGCGACCAGCTAACAAACATGCTAAACTGCAGCGGCGTGCCAAACGCAATATCGCAGGTAGCCGTTGAGCCAAGCACCTTATCAAGGTATTTTGGCGCAATGCCAAAACCTGGGCGGATCGAACGCACATGCTCTTCGGTAAAACGCTCGCCTTTTTTAATATCTTTAACCACATACAAAGAGCGGCGATACGCTTTTGTCTCAAGCTCAGCTTCGGTGCTTGAAAACATCGGCTTGCCAATGGCGCTAGCGGCGACGTTGCAGGCGCTCACTAAGCAGGCAAACTCTTGCATGTCTATAGAAAAAGCAGCATCTGGGCCATTATCAGCGTGTGAAAGCGTCATGTGTTTTTCAATCATCACCGCGCCAAGCGCCGTTGCCGCAGTCGCAACACCTATCCCTAACGAGTGATCCGACAAACCCACTTCCACATCAAATGCATCACGCATGACCGCCATTGTCGCTAAATTAGCTTGTGAAATAGGCGCAGGATAAGCGCTTGTGCAGTGCAGCAAAATAATATCGCTTGCACCAT
>JBOFXO010000375.1:0-1823 GCA_051654185.1 Vibrionaceae bacterium
CCGGCAAAAGATCTCGACTGGTATCAGAGCCTAACCGCGATGGGTGAGCTTGCCGTTACCGGTCAAGACAAAATACTGATCAGCTTGTTAAGTCCAGATAGATTGCTGGAGATGACCCGCTATTTTACCTTGTTTGATAAAAAAGCCGGCAAGATCGTTGCACGTTACCAGCAAGTTTTTGGTATTAAGCGGCTCATTGAGCGTATTAATACCCGCAATAAAGACGGCGGACGCGAAGGCGGCGTGATCTGGCACACTACAGGGTCGGGAAAGTCGTTTACCATGGTATTTTTGAGTAAGGCGCTGATCTTGCACGAAAGCCTCAAACAGTGCCGTATTGTGGTGGTTACTGATCGAGTCGATCTTGAAACGCAATTGAGTAAAACTTTTGCGTCAGGCGGTGAGCTTGCAGGAAAAAGAGACCAAGAAGCGGCAATGGCCACTTCTGGCAAGCGGCTAGCAGAACAAATTGGCACAGGCACGGAGCGGATCATTTTCTCACTGATCCAAAAGTTTAACAGCGCGACCAAAAGTCCTGAATGTAAAAATAAAAGTGCTGACATTATTGTGCTGATTGACGAAGGGCACCGCAGCCAAGGCGGGGAAAACAATATTCGCATGAAGCAGGCGCTGCCCAACGCCGCCTTTGTCGCTTTTACCGGTACGCCGCTGTTAAAAGATGACAAAACCACCAATAAATTTGGTCCGATTGTGCACGCTTATACCATGCAGCGCGCCGTGGAAGACAAAACAGTAACGCCACTGTTGTACGAAGAGCGAATTCCGGATCTCGACGTCAATGAGCGTGCTATCGACAGCTGGTTTGAGCGCATCACCGAAGGGCTTTCAGATAACCAAAAGGCCGATTTGAAGCGTAAGTTTGCTAAAAAAGGGCAGGTGTACAGCGCCGATGATCGTATCCGCCTGATTGCCTTAGATATCGCTAACCACTTTGTAAAAAATATCGATGACGGCTTAAAAGGGCAATTAGCCTGTGATAGCAAAGTTTCCGCCATTAAGTACAAAAAATACCTAGATGAAGCGGGCTTATTTGAGTCTGCGGTAATAATGAGCCCGCCGGACAGCCGCGAAGGCAACACTTCTGTCGATGAAGCCTCCACTCCGGAAGTGACGCAATGGTGGAAAGACAATGTGGGCAGCCAAGACGAGCAGGCTTATACCAAACAGATGATTGAGCGTTTTAACAAAGACGATTCACTGAAGATCTTGATCGTGGTTGATAAACTGCTCACAGGTTTTGATGAGCCCAAAAATGCGGTGCTGTATATTGATAAGCCATTGAAAGGGCACAACTTGATCCAAGCTATTGCGCGTATAAATAGGCTGCATCCGCTGAAAAAATTTGGTTTACTGATTGATTATCGTGGCATTTTGGCAGAGCTTGATACCACCATTCAAAAATATCAGGATCTGGCTTCTCGTACTCAAGGTGGGTACGATATCAATGATATTGCTGGCCTTTACAACCCGATGAGTAGCGAATATAAGCGCTTGCCGCAGCTCTATAAGCTGCTATGGGCCATATTCAATGGCGTAAAAAATAAGAATGACATCGAACAGTTGCGCAAGGTTTTGGTGCCTAAAATCGAAGAGCGTAACGGCGAGTTGGTCGATGTGCATTTGAAGGTGCGTGAGGATTTTTACGATGCGCTCACAGCCTTTGCCAGTTGTTTAAAAGTAGCGCTACAATCGGCGACGTTCTTTGAAGATAGAAGCTTTAGCGAGCAAGATCGCCGCCACTATAAAGAGACGGTCAAACAATTTTCAAGTCTGCGTCAATTAGTCCAACAAGATGCAGGCGA
>JBOFXO010000376.1:0-1777 GCA_051654185.1 Vibrionaceae bacterium
CGCTGAGTTTGCCGCAGCTTGCGATTGTCGGCAGCCGTACAGCGACGCCTAATGGCTTATCCTATGCGCTTGAGTTTGCTAAGGAGCTTGCAGAACATGGATTTGTTATCACAAGTGGGCTTGCTCTTGGCATCGATGGGCGGGCGCATCGCGGCGCGCTTGAAGCGCAGGGCTTAACTGTTGCGGTACTAGGATCAGGGCTTGATACCATTTATCCTAAAGCCCATCAGGCTCTTGCGAGTGAGGTGGCGCACTCTGGCGCGCTCGTTTCTGAGCTGTGGCCATGGACGCCGCCGCGCCCTGAATTTTTTCCGCGCCGTAACCGCATGATCAGCGGCTTGTCGGTTGGCGTGCTGGTGATCGAGGCGACGGCCGATAGCGGCTCGCTTATTACTGCCAAGCTTGCGTTAGAGCAGGGGCGCGATGTGTTCGCGTTGCCGCATGCAATTGGTGATCCTTTTGGCAGTGGTTGCAACGGCCTTATTAAGCAAGGTGCATTTTTGGTGGAGTCGGTGCAAGATGTGTTATCGCAAGTAGGCGTTTTATCAAATTGTGTTATAAAACAAAGTCTAGCAGCTGAAAGCTCTGTTTTTGCATCGCAAGATTTGCCCTCATCTTCACTACTTGCTAGCGTTGGAGATGAAGTAACATGTGTTGATGTACTTGCGCAGCGTTGTGATCTGCCTGTTAACGAAATTATGATGCAGTTAGTAGAACTTGAACTTCAGGGGTTGGTGTTAGCTGTACCTGGTGGCTATATCAAAACGAGGGGAAGCAAGTCATGATGGATATCTTAATGTATCTCTTTGAAACTTATATTCATAGCGATATAGAGCTGATGGTGGATCAAGACGAGCTGGCTAATGAGTTAGAACGGGCTGGGTTTCACCAAAGCGACATTGTTAAAGCGCTTGATTGGCTTGAAAAATTAGCCCAGCTGCAAGAAACAGACAAAACCCCGTACTTGTCTGGCAACACGCAAACGACAGCAACTCGCATATTTACTGCTGAAGAAATGTTGCGAATTGATATAGAATGTCGCGGTTTTTTGATGTTCTTGCAGCAGATCGGTGTACTTAACGCGCAGACACGCGAAATGGTTATCGATAGAGTGATGGAGCTTGATACGAACGAATTTACTTTAGACGATCTCAAATGGATTGTTTTAATGGTACTTTTCAACGTACCGGGCAATGAAAATGCGTATGATCAGATGGAAGATCTGCTTTACACCAGCTCAGAGGATGGCTATTTACACTAGAGGCTAACAGGGTTGGCGCGAAAAATAGACAGTAATTTATTTGATTTTGTTGAAGATAAATCAAAAACAGCTCAGCGCTGCCCAACTTGCCAAAGCCAGCTTATTATAAAAAAGACCTCGCGCGGCGTTTTTTATGCCTGTGAAGCTTATCCGACCTGCAAATTTACTAAATCGCTGCATGCAGACAAAGCGCAGATCATTAAACAGCTGGATGTTAATTGTCCTGCATGCAGTGAGCCGCTTGTGCTGCGCCAAGGGCGATTTGGCATGTATATCAGCTGCTTGCAGTATCCTGCCTGCTCTTATACACAGGCGAGCGTGCAGGTAAGCGCTGCCGACGTGGTGCAGGTTAGCTTGCCGGCGTGCCCTCAGTGCCAAAGTGGCGTGCTGCAGCAAAAGCAATCTCGCTTTGGTAGCCATTTTTATGGCTGCTCTTGTTTTCCCTCCTGTAAATTTGCCGTTAATTATCAGCCTGTTGCTGGTGTTTGCGCTCATTGCCAATTTCCGCTTTTGCTG
>JBOFXO010000377.1:0-1910 GCA_051654185.1 Vibrionaceae bacterium
GCACTCGGTCACCACAGTGAGGGCGATTTTAATGCCAAATTGCCAAAATCACGTCTGCCTGTTGAAGCCGTTGTGACTGATATTTAGTGTTAGTGGATAGTAAAAAAGCCATGCATTGCATGGCTTTTTGCTGCGGCAAAACCTGCTCTTTTAGAGTGGCAGAATGCTAGCCATTAGTTAATTTTGCACCGCTTGGATCTGCTCATTGCGCACGATGAGCTCAATCGCTTTGCCAGGAATAAGATCGCCTTGCAAAATGGAGTGCGCCAGCGAATTTTCCACGTATTGTTGGATCGCGCGTTTGAGCGGTCGCGCGCCGTAAACGGGATCAAATCCTAGCGTTGCGAGTTTCTCTAGCGCTTCATCACTCACTTTTAGCTCAAGATCGCGCTGCAATAGCCGTTTTGCTAGCTTTTCAAGCTGAATGCGGGTGATATTTTTAATGTGCTCAGTGCTAAGAGGATGAAAAACAACGGTTTCATCAATACGATTGATAAATTCTGGGCGAAAATAGTGCCCGACCACTTCCATCACTTGCGTTTTAATGGCGCTGTAGTCGAGTTTGCTGATGTTGTCTTGGATCTGCTCAGAGCCAAGATTAGAGGTCATGATCACAACGCAGTTGCGAAAATCGACCGTACGTCCTTGACCATCAGTTAAACGTCCATCATCAAGTACTTGTAAAAGAAGGTTAAAGACATCGGGGTGTGCTTTTTCCACTTCGTCAAGCAAGATCACAGAATAAGGCCGTCTGCGTACGCTTTCGGTCAAATAGCCGCCCTCTTCGTAGCCGATATAGCCAGGAGGCGCGCCGACAAGGCGTGAAACTGTGTGTTTTTCCATAAACTCTGACATGTCGATGCGTACCATTGCATCGGGGCTGTCGAATAAAAATTCTGCTAGCGCTTTGCACAGTTCGGTTTTACCTACGCCGGTTGGGCCTAAGAACAAAAACGAGCCTATCGGCCGGTTAGGATCAGAAAGACCGGCGCGGCTGCGGCGGATCGCACTTGCGACCGAGGTCACCGCCTCTTTTTGCCCGATAATGCGTTGATGTAGCACGCTTTCCATCTGCAGCAGTTTTTGCCGCTCCCCTTCGAGCATTTTGGCGACGGGAATACCGGTCTGCTTGGATAAAACTTCGGCGATCTCATTTTCGGTGACGCGATTTTTTAACAGGCTGGTCGCGTTAAGCTCGGCTTGATTAGCAACCTTGAGCTGCTTTTCAAGCTCGGGAATTTTGCCATATTGCAACTCAGACATGCGATTAAGATCGCTAGAGCGTCTTGCAATATCAAGGTCGATGCGCGCCTGCTCTAATGCCGCTTTGATCTGCTGCGCATTCGAGATCACGGCTTTTTGTGTTTTCCATAGCTCATTAAGCTGTGAAAACTCGCGATTTCGTTCATCAATTTGATCTTGCAGGATTTTAAGCCGTTTTTTGCTCGCTTCGTCGTTTTCTTTTTGCAGCGCTTGCTGCTCAATTTTAAGCTGGATCAGACGCCTTTCTAAACGATCAAGCTCTTCAGGCTTTGAGTCAATTTGCATGCGGATGCTTGAGGCTGCTTCATCAATTAAATCAATCGCTTTATCGGGAAGTTGCCTGTCGCTGATGTAGCGATGCGATAAACTTGCCGCAGCAACAAGCGCAGGATCGGTGATATCGACGGCGTGATGCAGCTCATAGCGCTCTTTAAGGCCGCGTAAAATGGCGACCGTGTCTTCAACGCTTGGCTCATTGACCAAAATTTTTTGAAAACGCCGCTCAAGGGCTGCATCTTTTTCCACGTATTGGCGATATTCGTTTAAGGTGGTTGCCCCAACGCAGTGCAGCTCACCCCGCGCAAGCGCCGGCTTTAGCATATTGCCGGCATCCATTGCGCCTTCGCCTTTGCCTGCGCCTACCATGG
>JBOFXO010000378.1:0-5602 GCA_051654185.1 Vibrionaceae bacterium
ACGACATGTGTTGAGGCTTTATCGAGCGGCGTTATCATCATGCCGGAAATAAAAGCTTCGCCTTGGCGAAAATAGACATAGCTTTCGGTGACATTGGCTTTGCCGGCGCGCATCGATTTGACTTCCCAACCTTGCAGCTCAAGTCCCGCTTCAATTTCATCTTCAATGAAAAATTCATGGCGCGCTTTTTTATTGAGCGCGATCGTGTTGCTGCCAGATTTACTTTTTGCGTTTTTTTTAACCATGTTTTGACCATTTTGCCGCACAGGGCAGCAGCAGTTAACCAATAAAAGTAAGCGCTAGTTTTATTGTTTTTTGGCATGAGCGCAACTGTGATATATTAACGCGTCTCACATTAAGGGAAACGCAATGCCACAATTTCACCAAAGTGCAGTCGTGCCATATAAAAAAGAGCAGATGTTTGCTCTGGTTAATGATGTGGCAGCTTACCCGCAATTTCTGCCAGGCTGTGCGGCAGCGCAGGTGTTAGAGCAGAGTTCAACCATGATGAAGGCTTCTATTTTAGTGGCTAAATTTGGTGTGCGTAAAATGTTTGTTACCCGTAACACGTTAGTGCCGGGGCAGCGGATAGAAATGGCTTTGGTTGAAGGCCCGTTTCGTCATTTGAGCGGCGGCTGGCAATTTGTTGCCCAAGGCGGGGCGCGCTGCAAAATTGAGTTAACCCTACAGTTTGAATTTAAAAATCCGCTGATAGCGCTGGCATTTGGCAAAATTTTCACCGAGCTTGCCGCAAGCATGATCAGTGCGTTTACTCTGCGAGCTGAGCAAATTTATGGAAAACAATAATCCGTCATCAGACGCGCTGCAGCCTGCTTTGCAAGATGCAGCAAACCTTATCGATGTTGAAGTGCTGTATGCTTTGCCTGATGAGCAGCGAGTGTTTGCTATCAGCGTGACGCCTTCTGCGACCATTGCTGACATCATTACCCACTGCGGGGTGCTTGAGGCTTATCCGCAAATTGATCTAACGCAAAATAAAGTGGGCATTTTTAGCCGTGCGGTAAAACTAGACGCTACGGCGCAGCATGGCGATCGCATTGAAATTTATCGTCCGCTGCTCGGTGACCCTAAAGAGATCCGCATGCGACGCGCTAATAAAAATCGTTAAAAGTCGTTTTAAAAAGGCAGCAGATGGTTTTGCTAAAAAATGTAAGAGAAGCTGCGCTTTGTTGTTGCCTCTTTGACACGATAGCGGCATAAGTGGTAAATCCTTACATATATCAAAAACATAAATTGATTTTTAGCTTTTTTGCCGCTAATTCATAAAGAGGCCTGTTTGATAATTAGCGAGTTGCCCATGAAAAAAGATCTGCTGATGATCTTTTTTATCTTCGTATTTTTGTTAGGCGCTTGGCTTGCAATCAATAATTAGCGCAAAGCCATAAGCAGTTCGATCTCGCAAAAGGCGAGATCGAATTGCGCCGATACAAACTTTTTTACACAAGTCCTTGCAGCTGAACAAATTTTTCTAGTAGCTGCTCTTCACTTTCTTGCCGTAGCGGATCGCTGACAATGCAGTTATGAATGGGGCACACGGCTTGACAGGTCGGCTTTGCGTAGTGGCCTAAACATTGCGTGCAGCGATCGGGATCGATTTGATAAATATGCTCGCCCATGCTGATGGCTTTGTTAGGGCATTCAGGCTCGCACATGTCACAATTGATGCAGCGCTGCGTGATGAGTAGCGCCATGACTAAACCTGGATCTCTTTAACATCTAAAGGCTTTTCGCAAACATTACGCGTGCTCGTGCCTTGCGGCAAATTGCGCATCAAAAGTGCAAATTGCAGATCAATGTCAGCAGGTACTGGCACATACATAAAGTGGCCGTTGCCTTTTGCGTCATCAACCACGTTGCCTTTTTTATCTTGCATTTGCGACAAAGTGAACGTGATGTTTTTTTCTGGTGTCATGATCTCAAGCTCATCACCCACCATAAATTTGTTTTTTACTTCTACAAGGGCTAGCTCGCCGCGCCGCTCGCCGGTAAATTCGCCAACAAATTGCTGCAGTGTTGAGACAGAGTAGCCGTAATCATAATTTTGGTATTCGCTGTGATTATGGCGGCGTAAAAAGCCTTCTGTGTAGCCGCGATGCGCAAGGCTTTCAAGAGTTGTGAGCAGTGCTGCATCAAATGGCTTGCCTTGCATTGCATCATCGATAGCTTGACGGTAGACCTGCGCTGTTCGCGCGCAGTAGTAGAAGGATTTTGTGCGGCCTTCAATTTTAAGTGAGTGCACGCCCATCTGCGTGAGCTTTGCGACATGCTCGACCGCGCGCAGATCCTTGGAATTCATGATGTAAGTGCCGTGCTCATCTTCAAAAGCTGGCATCAGCTCACCAGGGCGTCCTTGCTCTTCAAGCAAGAAAGGCTGCGCGGTGTGTGTGCTAAGGCCAAGGGTAGTCGCAGTCGGCGCTGCATTGATGATCTGCCCGCTGCTGTCTTCGGTGGCAGGGTGCACATTGTAGCTCCAGCGGCACGCATTGGTACAGGTGCCTTGGTTTGGATCGCGCTTATTGATGTAGCCTGAAAGCAGGCAGCGCCCAGAATAGGCCATGCACAGCGCGCCATGCACGAATACTTCAATCTCCATCTCAGGCACTGCGCCGCGGATCTCATCAATCTCTTCAAGCGAAAGCTCGCGCGATAAGATCACGCGTTGTACGCCTTGTGTCTGCCAAAATTTAACGGTAGCCCAGTTGACGGCGTTAGCTTGCACTGAAAGGTGGATTGGCATGTGCGGAAAGGCTTCGCGTACTATCATGATAAGGCCCGGATCGGACATAATAAGCGCATCAGGCCCCATGTTGATCACTGGCGTTACGTCACGCAAAAACGTTTTGAGCTTAGCATTGTGGGGCTGAATGTTGCACACCACGTAAAATTTCTTGCCAAGGGCATGCGCTTCGTTGATACCGATCTGCAAATTAGCATGATCAAACTCATTATTTCGCACTCGCAAACTGTAGCGCGGCTGGCCTGCGTAAACCGCGTCCGCACCGTAAGCGAAGGCGTAACGCATATTTTTTAAATTGCCAGCAGGGGAGAGCAGTTCAGGTTTTTGCATAAAATTCCCATTGTGTCGCCAAAAAATACCTGCGGTGAGAATGAAAAGCGGACAAGTTTGCGCGCTGCGCATGCAGCCACCAGCAGAGAAAATTAATAACGGCAAGCGAGTTTAAGTTGCGGTGAATTTTACTGCGATCTGCGTCACATGGCTAGCGTTGTGATAGTTTTCGCAGGCAGAAAAGAAAAAGCGTGCCGCCGTGGCACGCTTTTGCCGATCAAGCTTGATTGTGCGCCGTTTTGGCTGATTTGAATGGTGTAAATTGCGCGATGGCGACGATCACAGCGGCTAGCAGCATGCCGCCAAAAATCAGCGCGAGCCATTGCGGCATGGTGTAATCCAAAAAACGCCAAGTGATTTCGCTGCAGCTGCCTTGCGCTTCAAACATCCAAGGCAGCCACTTGTTAAGCGGCGCCCAGCTTGGGAAGTTAACGAGCAGCTCGCAGGTTTTGCCAAAAAGCTGGTTGGGATCAGGGAATTGATAGCCGATGTGCTCGATTGATAGCAGTAATCCCCACGCGGCGCTGATGAGCCAGCCTACAATTGCAATGCTGCGAGTGATAAACAGGTGCGGTGCCAGCATGCCTAGTGCTGCGCTAAATAAAACGCCGGTTAAAGCGACGCGCTCATAAATGCACATGACGCACGGAGAAAGCTGCAGCCCATGTTGGAAAAAAAGCGCGCATAGCTCAAAAATAATACAGCTGATAAACAGCAGCTTCCACGCGCCGCGAGTGAGAGAAATGTATTTAAAAAAAGCGAACATAGGCTTTGCCCCATTAATTTATTAATTGCTCACGCAGGTAAAAAGCAGTAATCGTTATTTATTATGCAAAAGTGTGAGGAAAAAACGGATAAAAAGTTCCTTATCGCAAGCATTATAAAGGCATTGAATGCGTTAAAGCAGAAAGATTTTCTTTATGAAGTGATCTTTAGGTGAAAAATAGAAGCAATGCAAGATGAGTTATATGAATTTATTGGTGTTTTTAACTAAGTGGGCAAATACCATTCCCTTTTGTGCCAATAAAAATAGTCTTTATTTTGTGCTAGGTTTTTCGATTTGTCTTCAAAAAATGAGTCAATGCAAATAAGTCTTCTCTCTCGGATTACTTGATTTTTTTTATCGATGATATGATGCGCAATTATTAGTTTGGCGAGAGTGCGCAACCAACCGATGGTGATCAAGGCCGATAGCCCAGCAGCATTTGCTGAAAAATACATTATTAAAAGTATTTGGAACAATCATTTTCCGCAAGGCTCGATTTTGCCGGCCGAGCGAGAGCTGTCAGAGCAGATTGGGGTCACGCGTACAACGCTGCGTGAAGTGCTGCAACGCCTCGCGCGTGATGGCTGGCTGACTATTCAGCACGGTAAGCCTACGCGCATTAATGATTACATGAATACCGCCGGCCTTAGTATTCTTGACACCTTAGTGACCCTTGAGGGCGAGGATGTGCAGGGGGTATTAGAGGATCTGCTTGCCGCTCGTACCGATATCAGCTGCATTTATATGCGTCACGCGATAAAAAATGATGCAGATGCATGCCGTCAATTAATAACAAAGGTCATTTTTTCTTGCGAAAAATTGGTTGAAAATAAAAAATTTGATATTGCAATTAGCGAGCTTGAGGAGCGAGAGGCTATTTTGCAAGACACAAAAAAAATAATTGAAACCTTTAAAGATGCGCCGCCTTCATTAACAGAGGCTATCTGTTTTGGTCGGGCATTTAATTATTTTGATTATTTATTATTTCAAGGAATGGCGCAATTTTCTAATAGTAAAGTGTATTTGCTGACAATCAATGGTATGCGAAAAATTTATTCAAGAGTCGGTGGGTACTACTTTATGAATAAAAATGCTTGTGATTTAGCACTTAATTTTTATAAAGAATTATTAGATATTATTGATAAGCAAAAATACCATAAAACTAAAAATATACTTAAAAAATATGGCCGAGAAAGTGGTATGATCTGGCTGAGTCAAAAAGAGCATATTTCCGAATTAATGACTCAAGAAGAAGTGTTATAAAATCAAAGGAAAATATTTATATAATATTTTCCTTGTTCTTATCAAAGATCATTTTGTTAATTTTTCAGGATAGCTACCTAAAATAATTGATTTTCCATCGGCTAATTCTTGTTCAAGAATAACATCAAACCCCCACAATTTATGAGCATGTTTAAGTACTTGTTCATAACTTTGGTGCAGAGGAATATTTTTGTGTGGGATATGGCGTAAAGTCAGCGCGCGGTTACCATGTAAATCAACGTTGACGACTTGAATATTTGGCTCTCTATTACTCAAGTTATATTGCGCAGAGAGCTTTTGCCTAATATTTAAATAACCTTCATCATTATGGATGCTAGAGATCTCAACAAAATTATTTTTTTCATCGTCATTAATAGCAAATAATTTTAAATCACGTATTACTTTAGGAGATAAATATTGGCTAATAAAACTTTCATCTTTAAAATTTTTCATAGCAAAATGAACTGTTTCTAACCAATTTTTAC
>JBOFXO010000379.1:0-2379 GCA_051654185.1 Vibrionaceae bacterium
ATTCAGCACTGTTATTCAAGTAAAGCTGCCAGCGCCATTTTTCATCTGCTTTAAGCGCATTATTATTTGTCATAACCATCCGCTGCAGCACTTCGGAGTTTACTCGCCTCGATTCAACTGTTGAGTTATCAAATTGATCTTTTATTTTTTGATAAGCCGAGTCGGTTTTCGATAGCAACTGTTGAGTGCTATTAAGTGCTCCCTTTTCTGGAAAAACATCGCTTAGCTTTAAACATTTGTATGTTCCATTTGTTTCTTTTTTAACGATCAGATCACCAGGAGAGCAGTCTTTAGCGCTAATCTGGTTGGTGGCTGTATTGCGCCGAACGCGGCGTTGCACTAGCGGCTGTTTGCTCGCTGTCGACTCTTCGTTAACATGCTGACGCCTTCCAGCAGTGGTAGCCTGTGGCTGCGCTATTGGCGTTATGGGTTGTCCTTGCGTTAAGTTCTGCGCAAGCGCACTCCATCTCGCAGGATCATACGCTGCAGCGGCGGTGACGCTAATAGTTGACGCTTGTGTCTCTAGCTGCCGCGAGCTGCTGGTAACGTTCAGCACAGCCAATGCTGTCGATCGGGTCTGTTCGAGGTTTTGCGGTGTCGTTACACTAAGACTGTTAGTATTATTGGTAATGTTCATGCATAAACCTCAAAGTTAAAAAAGGTAAGGGCAACATTTTTCTATTAGCTCTTACTAAATTTAACTTTCACGTTGTCAAACCCCTTGATCGCCTGCGCAGCCTCATGGTACAAGCGCGCTTGCGCCAACTGTGGCTCTGCTGCCGCATGCAACTCGGCTAAATGTGGTTCTTCTGCGGCAGCAGCTCCTCTTAACTGGTCAGCTAATAATTGCGTACGCAAGAGAGCATCTTGCTGTAAGGTCAGCGCAGGTATAGATAAGGCACGTTTTTCCATCGCCTTTGTAACTGCTGCAATTTCTTTGTTAAGGTTTTTAATTGTACGATCAGCTAAGATTTCAGCATCAATATCAATACGGCCAGCTTTCATCTTTTCAATTCGCAGTAACAAGTTTTGACTTTTCTTTTCTTTTCCTTCTGCTACACATTGTTGCTGTTGCTGCCTAAGTTGGGCTATTTCAGCATCAAATTTAACTTGTTTTGCTTTCAATCCCTGACGAAGAACTTCTGCTCTAGCATCTCTTTTTTGCTCTAGCTCATAGCGATTTTCTGCCATCAAAGCCAGTTCAGGTTTTCCCGCAACCAATCTTTTTTCAAACTCTTCAGCCTTAAACTTGAGCCACTGAACTTGTTCTGTTCTTATCTTATGCTCTGCTTTCTCTTCTAATAACAGGCCATATTTTTCTTGTAGAGCTTGTTGCAAAATAACGATAACCGCTTCGCTCATAGGCTCAAGCACCTTATCTGTGACTTTAAGATTAACTCGCTTAGCCATTATATTAGCAATTCTGCTAGCCGCTTTATTGATAAGCGATTGGCTTAGTTTATCGCTTTGCTCTGTAAATTTAAGCCGTTGCAAGATCTCTAATTCCTCAACCTCAGCCTCCACAAACTCTTGCACTTCTTTTGCATCTTCTTCAATAGCCATTTGCTTAGCTATCACCTGTGCATACAGCTCAGCTTGTGAGACTTTTGCCTGCCCTCCTTTACGAGCAGCATCCTCTAGGATTGGCTGTAACGTTTGGACAAGCTCAGCAATTAGCTGCGCTTTTTCAGATGCTGATAGCCCACCCCCAAGAAGATACCGCTGTGCTTGCTCATGAATTGCAGCCCTATATGCACTGATAGGCGCCTCAAGTGCAGCTTTTGAGGACTGCCCGCGCCTTAGTGCGCTTTCATATTCTTGCTGTTCGCTTTCTAGTCGTTGCTGTTCTTTCTTTAAAACTGAAAATAATTCTGCTTCAGAAGATAAAAATTCAGCGGCAATTGAAGCGCTAGCCCCGCCTAAATCATCGTCTTGGCTTGCAGGCATGAGCTGTCGAGTGAGAGCTTCTAACTCTCGAGGGATCTCAGCTAACCGTGTTGTGCGAGCTCTTGCCTCTTCGCGTTGTCTATCTGTTTGCGCTTGAATAGCTGCTTTTTCGCTGACGCGATGGTGTTTAAGCGCCCGATATTCAAGCTCCTGTGTCAGCGCCTGCAGCTCTTTACTCAGTGTTTCACTTAAGACTTTTGTTAATAATTCACGATTTTCTTGCAGCAGCTGCTTGCTATCCGCTTTCGTATTATCCCAATTAAGCGCAGCATCAATGCGACTCAAGGTTGCTTCTATAGGCTCAGAAGCCTTTTTAGCAGCTGCAGCTATTTTTTCTTTATCATCGGTTTGCCACTGTAATAAGCTTTGAGTTTCAGTAGCAACGCCCATTTTATAAATGCCAAATAGCTTTAGCGCAGCATCTTGCACCCT
>JBOFXO010000380.1:0-4590 GCA_051654185.1 Vibrionaceae bacterium
CGCTTTTTCAATGAGAGTCAGCCGCATAAGCAGCGCCTCGCGCCCCGATTTTAGCTCAAGAAAGCCCGATTCTTGCTCGTGAATTTTTGTTGGTGGTTGGATGTATTGATTTAGTGGTGCAGCGGCAAGTGCTTCATAGCCATAAGAGACTGGTTTTTGTAAAGTATTATATTGTTGAGTTTGACAACCTGCGATAAACACAATGCTACTTATCAAAAAAATTAAAACAGCCTGTTTTTTAACATGTGCCATGTGCATATAACTTCTCCGCAGCGGTTCTAAATACAAATTTTCATCAGCAGGGCAAGCCTGAAATGTTGAAAACGCGGCGCAGAGTTTAACGCATTGCTAAATAATTTTTATAACATAAATTAACCTCAATACTTTTTGTTATTAAATCCATCAACTTATGCCCAAAAGGCATGCAAAAAATGATTAACAAGCAAGATCACCAGTAAGATCTTTGCTAAGCGGCCAAAAACAAGCACCGCATTGAAATATCATAAAAATGCGGCAGCTTACAATTAAGCGAAATAGCCTCGCTTACCACCAGCAGCCTTAAGCCTTACTGCAACTATCCATTAACGCCGCGCAAATCTGTGCTAGAATTCGCCAACTTTTGCTAGGCGCTCATTTTTTGCTTGATCTTCTAGATATCGGCAAATTTTGCCATTGCCAAAGAGCCAATCGGTCAAAAAAAACGGCATCACAATCTACACAAAATTTTGCCCAAAATGCCTAGCTGTTACTACTGTTGTGCGTGGAGAAAGAAGTTGTTATTTGAAAAGTTAGGGTTAGACAGACGTTTGCTCACCAATTTGCACCACCAAGGACTATCGGAGCCAACCCCCGTTCAAGCACAGGCGATACCGCAAATTTGCGCAGGAAGCGATCTGCTTGTTTCATCCAAAACAGGCTCGGGCAAAACGCTGGCTTTTTTGTTGCCCACTTTGCAGCACTGCTTGCGCCAAAAACGCTTTAGTCGCCAAGATCCGCGCGTTGTGATCCTAACCCCTACGCGTGAGCTTGCAAAACAAGTGTATGGCGAGCTGCGCAAACTGTTAGCCGGTTTGCCCTATAAGGCCGCCCTTGTCATTGGTGGTGAAAATTTCAACGATCAAGCGCTGTTATTTAATAAAAAACCAGAGCTTATCGTCGCAACTCCAGGGCGACTTGCCGATCACATCGAGCATCGGCACGTCCACTTAGGCGCGCTTGAACTGCTTATTTTTGATGAAGCTGATAGCATGCTTGATCTTGGCTTTGCTAAAGAACTGACCACCATTGCTAAAATGGCATCCCATCGCAACCGGCAGACCTTAATGTTTTCTGCCACGCTGGATCACCTGCAAGTAAATGCATTAGCTGTTGATTTACTTAAAGATGCAAAACGCATTGCTATTGGAGAAATCAATGCCGCTCACCAAGAGATCTCGCAGCATTTCTACTTTAGTGACAATTTAGATCATAAAAAAGAACAGCTTGCCCATTTATTACGCCAAGAAAATCCCGCCCAAGCGATCATTTTTACAGCAACGCGTGACGATACCATGCTGCTAGCTCAAATGCTTACAGAGCAAGGGTATAAAGCCTGTGCGCTGCATGGGCAGATGTTGCAAAATGCGCGCAATCGTATCATGAACGAATTTGCCCGCGGACTTTCGCAGATCTTAGTCAGCACCGATCTTGCTGCTCGCGGTCTAGACATTACCTCAATTTCACACGTTTTCAATTTTGACTTGCCTAAACAGGCACAAGAGTATGTGCATCGCATCGGCCGTACCGGACGCGCGGGGAAAATGGGGAGCGCAATTTCTTTGGTCGGGCCAAAAGATTGGCAAAGTTTTAAGCAGATAGAGCAATTTTTAGCGCAGCCTATCCAATGCTTGCCACTTGCAGGCTTAGAAGGGCGTTTTCGAGGCGCTGCACTAAAAAAAGTGCTTGCTGCTAAAAAAGCGCTACAAAAGCAAGAAAGCCAAGCACCGGTGCGCAAAGCCAAACAGAGCAAAGCGCGCGATAAGAGCTTTCATCTTGGGATAGCCGTCGGCGATCAAGTGCTAAAACGCAAAAAAGCGCCATAACTGCGCTTAAGTGTGTGCGTTTAGCTCGAAGTTAAACGCACCATGACCATGCTATTTTCACTATTTTTTTAATACTGACAACGGCTACAACCAAAACAGCTGCATCAGATCCCCAAACGCAAAGGTTTGTCCATCACCCAAAAGAATACCATTACCATTGATCTTAAAAGACAATTTGCTTTCATCCGGCGTCGAAGTCAGCAGCCCCTTCTCTTTTAGCGAGACAAGCATCGGCTCATACAGTGGCTGAGAAAGATAACTATTAGGCACGCTCAGCGCAACATCTCCCACAAGCACTTCGGTGATAGTGGCAAGGTTTTGACTGATATTGGCTTCTTTACTTTTTAAATTGACATTAACCAGACCTTGAACAGGGCCTTTTTCAAGCTCAAATTTCATGGGAAGCTTTAGCTCAACGCCTTTTTGCACAATTTTATCAATAGCTTGTAGTCCAAGAGACACTTTTTTCTCGTTAACTTTTTTCACATCAAAAGCATCGCTAAGCTGCGCTAGCGTAACTAAGCTGTTGTAATCAATCTGGTTAAACACAAATCCCAGCTGACCATTTTTCATATCAACATTACTTTTTTTCTCATTGAATTCATTGAATTCAAAAACAGTTTTCGAATTGATCTGCCATAAATCTTGTAGCGCCGGCTGCTTTGCATCTTTAACAAGCTCGCCTTGGATTTTGACTTGCCCGCCGATCAACAGCCAGCTTGCTTTTTGCGCATCAATAAAATTGGCCTTGCCCACCTTAAGCTGCTGCATTCCTAGCCAGATCCCATCTTGCATTTTGCCAGCAGCTTCAAAGGCAATATTGTGCAACTGCAAATTTTCTTGGGCTGTTTTGATATGAAGCTGCTCAACAGCCAAGCTACCATTGACTTCACCATTATTTTTAAGAGAAGCCTGCAAAACCGCAGGAGAAAGTGAGAACTGCCGTGATTTATCTTTATTGTCAGTGCCTTGAATTTCTACGCGCAGCTCATTACTTGCCCACAGCGACCAAGAAAAATGGGCGTTGATCGGCGATAACTCCTGCCCCCAAAATGCCTGGATCACGTTCTTATTGCTCTCATCCACAACCAGCTGTGAAAACAGCTCAACGCCAAAAATCCCGTGCTTAACTTGCGTGACCACTTGGTACTCATGCGGCAAAGCAGCTATGGGCAATACAGCATCTTCAATTTTGATTTTATTTATAATTTTTGAGCTTAAGTAACCACGCTGATACTGCGTTTCTGTAATAGAAAAGGAGTTTGAACTTAATTGCGCCAGTTTTTTTTCTATATGTACTTGCGCAAATTGGCCAACAGCGAGTGGCCACACGAGAGCTAAAGAAATAGCCCCCGCGATGGCGATTTTTTTGCCGTAAATCATTTGGTTTTTCATCCATATCAATTTGATAACATTTGAGAATATCGTATTTTATGAATAACGCCTACTTCATGACCGAGTTGTGCACGATTTATACGATCGATGCAAGAATAGCAAATTTGTGATGATCGTAATAATGCGACTTTTCTTGGTTTTAACATAAGGACTTTTTAAAAATGTTCTAGTTTTAAAGCACTTACAAAACTATAGGGGGAAGGTATGAGTTCATCTCGCACTGTTTTAGCTAGCAAACCCGTTTTTATCACATTTGACGAGCACCGTTTTGCAAAACCTAAATCGGCTAAAACCCTGCCAATCAAAAAGGTGCATGCCTCAAACCGGCGCCCCGCCACTTTTGCTCCTAAAATGGCGCCAAGAATTACCTTATCTGTCTTGTTCATTGCCGTCCTGCAAGGGTACCGCTCCCAGCAAAAACAAAAAACTCGCTTGCTCTTTTCTGCAAATCAAAGCGATGTGGCAGATAAAAACTCAAATTCTATGGCGCTTTCATTAGAGGAAGCCAATACGATTGAAAATATTTTTTCTTGGTACGGTGACGCGCCAGCACCCATTTTTGATGAAAACACCTTTGCCCCAGTGGATGAGTTGATCAGCCCGTATTCACACTCGGCATTACTGTACAGCGATGCAATTCAAGCAATTGCCGACAGCTACCAGGTGATCATAGAAATACGCCCGCCAAGTAATGCCATTCAGCACCTGCTAGCACGCAATGTCCCGACAGCAACTTTTGACAGCCCGCTTACGGTCAGTCAATTTGGCCCGACTGCCGGATTTTTTACAGTGAACGCCGGCTATTCGCACTCTTTGCCAGCAAAGTGCCAAGAGCATGATGCGCAAATCAATCATCTCTTAAGCAATAAATTGGCAAAAGCGGTCAATTTACAATTTAGCGCGGCAGATCTAAAAAATGCGCTCGCAAGAGGCCAACTAACACAAACTCAGCACAACCTGTACGCCGCGATTTATCATGGACGGCAAATACTTTTTTCGATTTCGCTACGCGATAATTTGCTTTACGACACCATCGCACAGCAGCACGTAAAAGTACTTGCCAATCAAAATAAAAACGCTCAATTACCTGTTACCCAGAGCTACACAATTGTGC
>JBOFXO010000381.1:0-4097 GCA_051654185.1 Vibrionaceae bacterium
TCGTTATCAAAAAGTTCGTAATAAGCAATCCAGTCAATTTGATCGAATTCTGTTGTATTTGTAGCTGCCGGCTGCCCATTGATGGTAGCCTTGACGTTGGTGTAACGCACTTTAGCGTTTGGCAACAATGGAATGAAATGTTCAAAAGCAAGATAAGCAGAATATTGCGATTCTGCGTCATCGGCTTTAATGCCATTTACTTTTGCTTCAGCGTACCAGTAATCGACTCCACCTTTTAGGGCAAAAACATCAGCTTGAGCCGAGCAAGACAAAGCAGCAGTGATAGCCAAAGGCAAAAGTAATTGTTTCTTTATCAGCATATTCTCATCTTCCTAATAGTAAAAATAAACCCATAAAAATCAGCAAATTATATTAAATTTAGCTGTTTTTACATTCTCCTTAATCTTCTCCTGATAAAAATCAGCAACTCAAGCAGGATATTACGCCACATTAAGGCAAAAAGATGTTTTAAGTAAGAACGCACAAAAAGCTGCACGCCCAAGCAAAAGCATGCCTTATTTTTAGACATGATGGCGCTAGAAATAAAAGCAACGATATATTTAGCGCAAGCTTTGCGAGGCAAGCATAACTTTTACTTATTAAACCCTAAGAATGGTTGGTTAGAAAAGTTATCTTTCACTTTTGAAAGAGATTTTTTAACGCTAGCAGTAGCCGCTTTTTATTTTAAAAGCCTTGATCTAAAGGGATATAAGAGAGCGCTTGCTCTAGCACTTTTAGATCAGCCCCCGATTTATGAGCATTTTCGCTTAAGTGGCGGCGCCATTGACGCGCTCCAGGAAGATTTTGAAACAAACCAAGCATGTGACGCGTGATGTGATTGAGTGGTACGCCTTTACTAAGCTGCTGTTCAATATAAGAAAACATGGCAAAAACCGCTTCGCTGCGTTTGATCACAGGCTTTGCGGCGCCAAATAATCGGGCATCCACCTGCGCAAGCAAATAAGGGTTTTGATACGCAGCACGCCCCACCATCACCCGATCAACATGCTCCAAATGCTCCAGCGCTTCGTCGAGCGATAAAATTCCGCCGTTAATCGCGATCGTCAAATGTGGAAAGTCACGCTTAAGCTGGTAAACACGTGGGTAATCAAGGGGCGGAATATCACGGTTTTCTTTAGGGCTAAGTCCCGTGAGCCACGCTTTACGCGCATGCACAACAAAAGTGTCACAGCCACCGTTTTCATGCACAACTTGAATAAAATCACACAAAAATTCATAGCTGTCTTGATCGTCGATACCAATGCGCGTTTTAACTGTGACAGGGATTGAGACCTGCTCTTTCATTGCAGCCACACACTGGGCAACGAGCGGCGCTTTAGCCATCAAACAGGCGCCAAATTGGCC
Source organism: Vibrionaceae bacterium (assembly GCA_051654185.1). Classification (GTDB taxonomy): domain Bacteria; phylum Pseudomonadota; class Gammaproteobacteria; order Enterobacterales; family Vibrionaceae; genus Enterovibrio. The sequence goes on from JBOFXO010000381.1 coordinate 1,366, forward strand.
ATTTTGCACGCGATCTGAGGGGCAGCCAACATTAAGGTTGATTTCATCATAACCACGCTCTTGTGCAATTTTTGCGCAGTGCGCAAGCTGAAGTGGATCGCTGCCACCAAGTTGCAAGGCCAAAGGCTGCTCTGCAGCATCAAAGCCCAAATAATCGCCCTTGCCATAAATGATCGCGCCAGTTGTTACCATTTCTGTATAAAGTAAGCTGTTTTTGCTTAAGATCCGATGGAAATAGCGGCAATGTCTTGTAGTCCAATCTAGCATAGGGGCAACGGAAAAACGGCAAGCAGCAGGCATGTTCAAATACTCTTAGGTAACAACACAATTCACCGCGCAATCTTAAACAACAAATTAATTGTCACAAGAAAAGAGAGGCAATAAATCATTGAAGAGGAGAAAAATCGGAATGCAATTATACAGATCCACCAAGCAGCTTCAAATATTGCGCTTTATTTGCAGCTGCAAAGGTGAATGGCAATAACGAGCGTGAAAGTCGCTTACTTGATCACACCATGCTCAACAAAAATTAAAGCATCGGTGTTAAAACCATAGCGCTTTGCGGTCGCACGAAAATTATCAATCTGCGCCTGTGAAACTGTTGGCGTTCTTGATAGCAGCCATAAATATTCGTGATTAGGTCCTGCGACAAAAGCATACTGGTAATGTAAATTATCGCCGCTTTGATCGAGGCCAAAGACCACGTATGAACCATAAAAAGGTCCAAAGAAAGAGACTTTTAAGTGCCCAGTATTGGCATCGCCAGCAAATTTAGCCTTGCCTACGGCCTGCTGCCATTTTTTTTGTGCAGTGTTGTAACCTTTGTTCAAGACCGTCACGTTGCCGTCACTATCTAATTGATAATTCGCGCTAATATCACTTAGACCACGCTCAAAACTGTGGTCGAGGCGCGCGATTTCATACCAAGTACCTAAATAGCGATTTAACTGAAAATTATCCACCGGTTGCACGCCTTTTGGCACGCCAGTACAGGCACTAAGCACCAGCCCCATCACCATAGCCGAGAGTTTCTTTATCATATGCCACCCGAAATTTTAAACTCGTACCTTTTTGTTATAGCAGCATTAGAGAGACATTTTAGGTATGAAGAAAAAGGAAACCTAAAATTTAACTTTTTGAGAAATTTAACTATTGAGCAGCACTACAGGCATATTGCCAACTCGCAGCACTCTTTTACAAAATATTGCAAAATAGGCGATATAAAAAAGCCGCCAAATTTGGCGGCTGATATGCAAGTTAGCTGTGCTTGCTCAAAATTGAGGCGACTTTTTTAATATCAGTGCCTCTTAAAAATTCAAGCTCTATCACGCCTAAGCCCGACGCCCACACGCGAAATTCAGAATCTAAATCGAAAGTTCCTGCGGTTTCGCAGCTAAAAGCAGTAATTTTGCTGTAGCTAAGGCAAAAAGAATGCATCTTCTTCCCAGTAAAACCTTGCACATCGATCAAAATAATACGCTTAGTTGTAAAAACAGCTAAATCACGCACAGACTTGTATTCACCAAGCACCTGCTCGCCTTCGGCTACCAAAAAACCATAACGCTCTGCATTTTCGCCTATCTCTTGCTCTCGTAGACCACCGATTTTTTTATCTTTAAAACTCGACATCTCTTTACCCTTTATAAGTATTAAACACCAATGTAACTACCAAGCCGCCCTGCTCTTTTAATCTCGCACTCACTTTTCCGTTATGCTCGCGCATTGCACTGTCTGTAATGGCAAGACCAAGCCCCGCGCCGCCACTTTGCCGATCGCGCGCACTTGCAACGCGATAAAATGGCCGAAAAAGATGCTCAAGCGCTTCAGGCGGCACGCCAGGACCATCATCACTGACCTGCACAATCAATTTGCTTTCTTCAACACGAAAATCTATTTCAACCAACGAATGCGCATAATGGATAGCATTGCGCACCACGTTTTCTAACGCGCTACACAGCAGCGCACCATTACCTTCGATTTGTTCATTAGGCAACCTATTATGCATTAGCTTTTTATGACTTTGTTTTGCTTCAAAAATTGCATCTTCAAGCAAATTTTTCCACAGTTTTTGCAAGCTAAAACAGTCGCGCTCAGTGTGGCTATTAAGCTGCATGCGCGAAACCACTAGCAGATCGCGGATCATCTGCTCCATGCGCTCAGTTTCAGTTTCAATACGCGCAAGCTCAAGACTAGGACCTTGTTTTCTAATGGCTAATGCACACGCCATGCGCAGGCGCGTTAGCGGAGAGCGCAGCTCATGCGAAATATCAGATAAAAGGCGCTGCTGACCACTTAGCATCTGGTTTATCGCGCCAACCATGTTGTTAAAGTTAACGCCTGCCTGACGAAACTCACGCGGGCCTTGTTCAAGCTTTAAATCCTGCTCAAAATACCCCTTTGCCACCCGCTCGGCCGCTTGCTGCAGATGGCGCGCTGGCCGCGTCACGATCCAAGCAAGCCACAGCAGCAGCGGCGTGCTGATCAGCATTGTGACAAGCAGCAAACGAAACGGCCTATCAAGAAGCCGTATATAAAATGGCGCTCGCGCATAAAATTTACGCGCCGCATACATCAGTGCCTGCTCTCGCCCATTATCTAAAAGGAAAGGACCTGTGACCATCACTTTACCATACAGACGTTGCACGGGCGTTTTCTCCTCGAAGGTAAGCGCAGCAAAGCGGCGGATCAGCGGCCTTATCGAGTTCCACTGTTCAAAATTGCGCGGAAAAAGC
>JBOFXO010000382.1:0-1865 GCA_051654185.1 Vibrionaceae bacterium
GGCGTTTGCGTGTCGCTTTTAGCTGTGAGCGCAGGAGCTTTGTCAAAGAGGAATCGTCCGATCTGGCGGCGTAACTTGTCACGCCCAAGTTGCAACTGATTGATCAATGCCATGTTCACCTCGCAAATAAAAAAATCAAGATAACGCAAAAAAAGGCGCAGATGGCAAAAAAGTGCGCGGCACGCGGCTATTTTTCTAAAATCGTGAGGAAGTTGGCATACCCAAAAGGCACTCGTGTGTCACGAGTGCCTAGGCGGTTATTCAGTGGGTTTAAAGAGCTCTTTTTCAAGCAAATAAGCGTTTACTTGCTCTACATAATTGACTTTAAAGCTGAATTTGTTGCTGTCGTTTGCGGCAATCACATTGACCATGACAAAAAAAAGCGCGCAGCTAATAAGTCGTTTTATAAAGCGGCGTGGGTTTTCTTTAAGCAAAGCTTGCCCTGCCACTAAGATGGGCAACAGCGCTAGTGGGTAAGCTAAGATCAGATGCCAGTAGGAAAAGGTGATTGGCGATAGCATCGCATTGATAATAATCGCGAAAAATGCTGCAGCGGCAAAAAGAAGCAGCCACGATGTATCACTTTCAACCGGCAGATCGCGTTTAAGCTTGCCTTTGATCTGCTGTAAACTTTGCCAGTTGATCCTCGCGTTTAGTATTACAGTCATCGCGCCCACAGTAAACAAAAGCGCTTGCCAGCTGTATTTTATGACCATTTTGAGCCATTCAATTTGCGTTAACCAGTCAAAGGTCGTGTCGGTAATAATGCGGTTTGAAAACAGCATTGATCCGTAGCGCAGCCAGTAAGTGATCGCCTTTAGCACGGGGTAAACATGCACCGCGCCGTAGCCGATATAGCGCTCGCTTTCGCGAGTGAGCTCGCTGTTGACGCTATATTCTTGAAAGTAGGGGATAAGTGACGCAAGCAGCAGCACAACGGCGCTTACCACTCCGCTCCAAGCAGGTTTTGCCATATCGCGGTAGAGCAAAAAGCACGAGATCAAGGCCAGCACTGGCCATGAATAGTGCAGCTGCATTGCTCCACCAATCGCTAACACATGCAAGAGGCTATACACAAAAGAGGGCGAGTCTTTTAGTTTATAGGCTGACCAAAAATGCAGCGCGGTAAAAAAGCACAAATATGAGGGGTTGTATAAAAGACTGTCGTATAAAAGCCACGGATTTAGCCAGTATAAAACGGCAAATAAAAGGCGTATCGGGGCGCTAAAAATGTTGCGCAATACACAGTCAAAGAGCAAAAATGAGATGACGCGCAGCGCTATCAGCAGCAGCATCGGCGCCCACGGGTTGTCCCACAGCAGGAGCGGCCCGCCGATCAGCCAAGCCGAAAGTGAGCCTGGCACATTACCAACAGCGCTGGCTGCGTTGCCAAATGCCAACCAAATGTCTTGGTAGGCGCCAAGATAGCCTTTGTGCAGCATCTGCATTTGATCGCCGGTTAAGATCTGGTTATTGGCGTACATTAACGTTAGCGCTAGCCCGACAATAAATATCAGCCCGAGCAGCCACCTTTGCTGCCGTTCAAAAAAATCGTCCATGTTTGATCTCTAAGGTTATTTTGATGTGGAAGAATAGGTCCAAATACGGTGTAAAAAATAAGTGACAAGCGGGATGAGGCCAACGACCACCACAACGCGCAAATAAGGGCTAAAGCTGTGTAAAGTTTCGCTGATGAGCTGAGCTATCATAAGCCCGCCTACTTGCACCACAAAAAAACGCCACGCATTTTGCGCCGAGGCTTTTTGTTTAAAAACAAAATAGGACTGCAGGTAGTAAGAAAGCCCAAATGCGCAGCTAAAGCCCGCCACATTCGCGATAAGGGTGTTGCTTGAAAAAAAGTAGAG
>JBOFXO010000383.1:0-1394 GCA_051654185.1 Vibrionaceae bacterium
TTTGAAGGCAAAGAGCCTACCGGAAAACCGCTCAAAAATTATATTGAAGGCAAAAAATAATGCGTATTTTCCCCGAGCAGCTAGCAGTAGCGCTGACGAAGGGCTGGAGTGAGCGCTACTTACTCTTTGGCGATGACCTTTTTTTAAAGCAAGAAGCAAGGCAAGCCATTTTACAAGCCGCCAAACTGCACAATTTTGCTGAAGTGCATCGCTTTGAGATTGATGCGCGTACCGATTGGCAGCCAATTTATGATTGCTGCCAAAGCTTAAGTCTGTTTGCGGTGCGCCAGATCCTCATATTAACGCTGCCGCAAACGGCTAGCGCGACGCTAAATGGGGCAATCAAAGAGCTTATCACCTATCTGCACAGCGATATCGCGCTGATCGTAGAAGGTCCTAAATTGTCTTACCAGCAAGAGGCCGCGCCTTGGTGCAATGCACTTAAAAAATCAGCAACGTGGGTTACTTGTAACACACCGCAAGAAAAGCAGTTTCTCAGCTTTATCCAGCAGCGCTGCGCAAAGCTAAGCCTTGTAGCAGACGCTCAAGCCGTGCAACTTTTAGCGCAATGGCACGAAGGCAACCTGATGGCACTTGAGCAAAGTTTGCTGCAGCTCCAGCTGCTTTACCCTGATGGCAAGCTGACTCTGCCGCGCCTTGAGCCTGTGCTGTCAAGCCACAGTCAATACACCCCTTTTCAGCTTATAGAAGCCATTTTTGCAGGAAAACCTAAGCGCTCAGCAAGGATCTTACAGCAACTGCAAGATGAGCAGGTTGAGCCGTCACTGCTGCTGCGTTTGTTGCAAAAAGAGCTGCGCCAGCTCTACCAGCTGCAAGAGCAGCTGTATAAAAATGTGCCACTACGCCAAGCCTTTGACCACTTTAAGATCTGGCAAAATCGCCGCCCTCATTATCAAGTCGCCTTGCAGCAGCTGTCGCTAGCCCTTATTGCTAAAGAGTTGCACGCCTTATGCCAGCTAGAAATTGCTATAAAAACTGAGTACAGCGAAGCGCCTTGGCCTGCGCTGCATTTTTTTTGTCTTAGTTTAAGTGATAAACTGCGGCACAAAACTCCCATGTAATAAACGACTTACCTAACCCATAAACAGCAATAACTATTACTACCCGAAAATGCACGCGTATTTTAAAAATCTGCCGCTCTTTTCGCAAAAGCAATTATAAGAGGTATCATGTTGCACCAAACACAACTGCCCGCTGCATGTTGTCAAAACAGCATAAAAGCGCGACACATCGCACTGCCTAGCATTCAAGATAAAATCGGCGTCACAGATTTAAGAATGCGCAGTATTCGCCGCGCCAATCGGCAGGTATCCTCTAGCGGACGGTACTTCTTATCTGCATTAGTAACAACGCCGCCCCAGTTAAGTTATCTG
>JBOFXO010000384.1:0-4860 GCA_051654185.1 Vibrionaceae bacterium
GCTCGCGTGTGTGGTCGCTGCCTTCCCACGTTGGATCGCAGCCGTGATCGGCGGTGATGATCAGCAGATCATCGGGCGTGATGTGGGCTAAGATCTCAGGCAGGCGTCGGTCAAAATATTCGATGGCAGCCGCGTAGCCTGCGACATCGCGCCTGTGTCCGTAGTGGGAGTCGAAATCGACAAAGTTTGTGAAAATCAAACTGTTATCACCCGCATTTTTAATGGCGCTAATGGTCGCATCGGTCAGCTGCTCAAGGCCATTTGCTTTGATTTTTTTGGTGATCCCGCAATCGGCGTAAATATCGGCGATTTTGCCAATAGAAATCACCTCTCCATTTTTTTCCTCAACTAATTTTTGCAAAACAGTTGTCGAAGGAGGCGGGATGGAGAGATCGTGCCGGTTGCCCGTGCGCATAAACTGCCCCGCGCCTTTGCCGACAAATGGTCGCGCAATGACGCGACCGATGTTGTAGCCCTCAAGCTCTTCGCGCGCAATTTCACACAGCGCAAGCAGGCGCTCTAAGCCAAACGTCTCTTCATGGCAGGCAATTTGAAACACAGAATCGGCAGAAGTGTAAAAAATGGGCAGACCAGTTTGCATGTGCTGCTCGCCGAGTTTGTCCAAAATTTCTGTGCCAGAAGCGTGGCAGTTGCCTAAATAATCACTAAGGCCGGCCCGGGCTAAAATTTTATCGGTGAGCGCTTTAGGAAAGCTGTTTTGCTTATCTTTAAAGTAGCCCCATTCAAATAAAACCGGCACACCTGCAATTTCCCAGTGGCCTGATGGGGTATCTTTGCCAGATGAGATCTCTTTAGCATACCCGTACGCACCATTGATAGTGGTATGCTCTGACAGCCCTTGTGGAAAATAACCGCTTGATAATTGGCATGCTTTGCCAAGACCTAGCGCATTAAGATGCGGAAGGTTAAGCGTGCCTTGGCGTTTGTCGTTATCCGCCATGCCTGCAGCGCAGGCTTTTGCGATAGCTCCTAAGGTATTTGCGCCAACATCGCCAAATTTATCAGCGTCAGCAGATGCACCAATGCCGAAAGAGTCGAGCAATAAAATGATGGTTCTTTTCACATAGGCTCCTTTTAGTAGCCGTCGCTACAGACTTTGTCACTTTGATTAAGAGCAAACAATAAATTGTCGAGCAGGCTAGATGCACCAAAACGAAAATGGCGGCTGTCCACCCAAGTGCTGCCGAGGATCTCTTCTGCCAACGCTAAATATTGCGCGGCGTCTTGCGCTGTTTTGACGCCACCGGCAGGCTTAAAGCCCACTTTTTGCGCAACCTGCATCTGCTTTATCACGCTAAGCATGAGGCGCGCAGCTTCTAGTGTGGCATTGACCGGCACTTTGCCTGTTGATGTTTTGATAAAATCGGCGCCCGCGTCAATGGCGATTTGCGATGCGCGCGTGATGAGCGCTGCTGTTTTTAATTCGCCAGTTTCGATGATAACTTTAAGTAATACCTGTGTGCCACACGCTTCTTTACAGCGGCGCACAAGCTCCATGCCACACGCTTCATCACCGCGCATTAAGGCGCGATAGGGAAAAACCACGTCCACTTCGTCGGCGCCGTACGCGACAGCCGCTTTGGTTTCGGCTACGGCAATCTCAATATCATCATTGCCATGCGGAAAATTAGTCACGGTCGCAACTTTGATCTCAGGAGTGCCTTGCTCACGAAGCGTTTTTTTTGCGATAGGGATGAAGCGGGGGTAGATGCAAACTGCGGCAGTATTGCCGATGGCGGTTTTAGCGCGTTGGCAGAGATTTATCACTTTTTCGTTGGTGTCATCGTCATTTAAAGTGGTTAAATCCATCAGTTGTAAAGCGCGAAGCGCAGCTTGGTTGGTTTGGGTCATCAGCGGCTATTCCAAATAGGTTGGTGATATATTTTAGCCTTTATCAATCAAATTGATATGCCAAAATACTTTTGCTTTGCACAAGTAAAAGAGTTTTGGCATAACAGCCGCTATTACTAGCGGCATGAATGAGTTTAATATTATAACGCTGCCAATGATAGGAAAAATCCAGCAATGGTTGCGCTCATTAGATTCGATAGGGTGCCTGCGCAAACGGCTTTCATACCAAAATGGGCGATGTCGTGACGGCGAGTTGGCGCGATGCCACCAAGTCCGCCAAGCAAAATAGCCACAGATGAAAGGTTTGCAAAACCGCATAGCGCGAATGAAATGATAGCGATGGTTTTCGCTGACATCACTTCACCTGTTGCACTCACAACTTGCGCGTTATCGCCAATGTAAGGAATAAAGTTAAGGTAAGCAACAAACTCATTCACTACCAATTTTTGGCCAATGAAAGAGCCGGCTAAACTGGCTTCGCTCCATGGTACACCGATCAAAAATGCAATAGGTGAGAACAGTTTGCCAAGCAGCCACTCAAGGCTTAAGCCTTCCATGCCAAACCAGCCGCCAATGCCGCCTAACATGCCGTTGATCAGCGCAATTAAGCCGATGAACGCAAGTAGCATCGCGCCAATATTTAGCGCAAGTTGCATGCCCGATGATGCGCCGCTTGCTGCCGCGTCGATAATGTTGGCAGGTTTTGCTTGATCATCTCCGTCAAGATCAAGTTTTTCTAATGGTTTGCCTGTTTCAGGTTTAATGAGTTTTGCAAATAGCAGACCACCAGGCGCTGCCATAAAAGAGGCGGCGATCAGGTAAGAAAGTGGCACGCCCATCGCAGCGTAGCCGGCAAGCACGCCACCAGCAACAGATGCAAGGCCGCCGCACATCACAGCAAACAGCTCTGATTGCGTCATTTTGCTAATAAATGGACGCACAACAAGTGGGGCTTCAGTTTGTCCAACAAAGATGTTAGCTGTGGCTGACATTGATTCAGCGTGCGAGGTGCCAAGAAGCTTACGCAGGCTGCCGCCTAAAACTTTAACCGCAAATTGCATGATACCCACGTAATAAAGTACGCCGATCAATGCGGAGAAAAATACAACAGTTGGCAGCACTTGAAATGCGAAAATAAAGCCAATACCGTCGACTGAGAAGTTGACTAAGCTGCCAAACAAAAAACCAATGCCATCTTTTCCGTAATCAATTACATTTTGTACTGCGCCGGTAATGCCGTTTAAAAGGGTCTGTCCCCAAGGAACAAATAGGATGAATCCGCCAAAAAGAAATTGGATAGCGAATGCGCCGCCCACAGTACGTAGATTAATTGCTCTACGGTTATCAGATAGCAGCACCGCAATACCAATTAGCACTATCATGCCAATGATGCTCATGATCAAGCCCATCAAATAAGCTCCTAAACTTTTGATTGAGAAGGTGAAAAAGACCTTTTATTTATTATCTATTTCAGCTCTGCCGCGCTTTGCAAAACTGCGCTTTGCAAAAAAGCGTTGGGCTGAAAAAAAAGGCATTGTCTACTTTTGCACGCTAAAAAAAGAGCGCTGGTTCGCATTTTCCTGTTAACGCAAACGATTGGCAACCGTTTCAAGCAATTAATTTTTATATAAAATGTTTTTTATGGAAAAAAGTGCGTAATTTTCGGTTATTGCTGCTCAACTTGCGAGCAGGTATTCTTAGCGCCCGTTAACCGAAAAATGAAGTGGTCGTTATGAATGAGATCGAGCACAAGCTGCGCGAACTTCGAGAATTATTACGTCAACATGCCTATGACTATTTTGTCTTAGACGATCCGACCGTTAGTGATGGGCAGTACGATACATGGATGCGCGAACTGCTCGAACTCGAAAAGCTGCATCCTCATTTAGTGACGCCAGACTCGCCTAGTCAGCAGGTAGGCGCTAGGGCGGCAACGCCATTTTCGCCCGCCGCCCACTTAACCCCGATGTTATCGCTCGATAATGTGTTTAACGAAGCAGAATTTGCCGCTTTTGTAAAACGGATGCAAGAGTGGCTAGTAAGTCCAAATGAGCTCACCTTTTGCTGCGAGCCAAAGCTTGATGGGCTGGCGGTTAATCTGTTGTACCAAAATGGTGTATTAGTTCAAGCGGCCACGCGCGGCGATGGGGAAACGGGCGAAAATATCACCGCTAACATTCGCACCATTGCCAGCATTCCGCAGCGCTTAGTTCAAGATGCAGCAAAAACAAGCGTGCCACCTTTGCTTGAAGTGCGTGGTGAAGTGGTATTGCCAAAGGCTGGCTTTTTAGCACTCAACGAGCAGCGCAGGTTGCAAGGTGAAAAACTGTTTGTTAACCCACGCAATGCTGCAGCTGGCAGCTTGCGCCAGCTAGATCCGAGTATTACCGCTAGCCGCCCGCTGGAATTTTACGCCTATGGTATTGGCAAGAGCGAAGGTTTTACAGGGGAAAGCCACTCCGAGCTTTTGGCAAAATTAGCTCAATTTGGCTTTAAGCTGACGGGGCACCAGCGGCAAGTTTCGGGGCTGTTAGCGGCGCAGCATTATTACGATACCATTTTGGCACAGCGTGATACGCTCGATTTTGATATTGATGGCGTTGTGATCAAGGTCGATGAGCTTGCACAGCAAAAAGCGCTGGGGTTTATCGCAAGAGCGCCGCGCTGGGCTGTGGCCTATAAATTTCCCGCCCAAGAAGCGCAAACTATAGTGCAAGATGTTGAGTTTCAAGTTGGGCGCACCGGCGCTATTACGCCGGTTGCAAAGCTTGCGCCTGTTTTTGTCGGTGGGGTGACAGTTACAAATGCCACCTTACATAATGCAGATGAAATCGCTCGCCTTGATTTACACATTGGTGACGCTGTGCTAGTGCGCCGCGCTGGTGATGTGATCCCACAAATCGTGCGCGTTGTGCCTGAAAAGGGCATGGATAAGAGAAAACCTATTGTCTTTCCTACACATTGCCCCGTTTGTCAGGCTGCTATTGA
>JBOFXO010000385.1:0-1182 GCA_051654185.1 Vibrionaceae bacterium
GGTAATGCGCTGGTCTGATGGTAGCTACTTAGAAGATCAAGACATGTGGTGGCTAAGTGGGATCTTTCGTGATGTGACCTTGCTTTCTAAGCCTAAGCACGCCATTAGTGATGTTTTTATCACCCCAGATCTTGATGCAAGCTATCGCGATGGCAGTTTAAGCGTTGTGACAAGCATCGATGCGCCGGCCACCTTTAAGGTGCAGCTGCAGCTGTTTTACGGCAAAGATGCGGTGAGCGAGCCCCTTTTAGCCTCGCCAAATAATAAAAGGATCGACGAGCGCGGCACTTATCAAGATGTGGTGTACCAAACTTTAGCGGTGAGCGCGCCTAAAAAATGGAGCGCCGAAGAGCCGCACCTGTACCGTCTGGTCGTTTCTTTGCTGGATGAAAATGGCGAGCACATTGAAAGCGAAGCGTACGCGGTTGGCTTTCGTAAAGTGGAGATAAAGCACGGGCAGCTGCTGCTTAATGGTAAGCCGCTGCTTATTCGCGGCGTTAACCGTCATGAGCACCATCCAACGCTTGGCCATGTGATGAGTGAGCCGGCGATGATAGAAGATATTTGCCTGCTAAAACAAAACAATTTCAACGCAGTACGTACGGCGCATTACCCAAATCACCCGCGCTGGTATGAGCTTTGCGACCAATACGGTCTGTATGTGTGCGATGAGGCAAACATCGAAACACACGGCATGCAGCCCATGCGCCGTTTGTCAGACGATCCTTTATGGATGAGCGCTTACTTAGCGCGCTTTAGCAGCATGATTTTGCGTGATAAAAACCATCCTTCCATCATTATTTGGTCACTAGGCAACGAGTCAGGGCACGGCTGTACGCATAATGCAATGTACGGTTGGGCGAAGCAGTTTGACCCATCGCGCCCCGTGCAGTATGAAGGCGGCGGCTCTAACACCAGCGCCACCGATATCATTGCCCCCATGTACGCGCGTGTTGAATCAACGCTTGAAGATCCAGCGGTGCCAAAATGGGCGATCAAAAAGTGGATTTCGCTGCCGGATGAGACGCGTCCTTTGATCTTGTGTGAATATGCGCATGCGATGGGTAACAGTTTGGGCAGTTTTGCCGATTACTGGCAAGCGTTTCGTGAATATCCGCGCCTGCAAGGCGGTTTTATTTGGGACTGGGTGGATCAAGGTTTAAGTAAAACGGATGCCAATGG
>JBOFXO010000386.1:0-1097 GCA_051654185.1 Vibrionaceae bacterium
TAGGCTGTCGCTGCATAAAAATAGTCACCTGTGCAACGGTGAACCCAAACTTACGAATATAAGAGCGGTTCATTAAGGTGTTCGCATCGAAAGCCCACATCCAATCTTCAAACTTCACATTATAGTGACTGCCATCAACAGGTAAGTCCATATGATAGCTCCAAGAGAGCGCATTACCATAACTTTGCCCCGTTGCAGGTCCTGCAAGATCGCTAGCGCTGCCGCTAAAACTATCATTAGCCTGCGGGCGAATGGTCCAAACGCGGTGTTTAACACCATCACCTAAGCCATACACAAAGGTTTCATCCAGCGTTAGCATGCCATCTTGGTAACTGCCTTTAATATCGACGGTAAAGCGTGACACCACATTTCCGCTGCGATTTTGTACAATACCCCAAGCTTTTACCTCACCACTAAAAAAGGTGAGTAAATCTAACTTCGGTTGCAGCTCGCGATATTGTTCACCATCAATTTTCAGGCTACAGCCAGACAAGGTCGCCAATAACATTAACAGCCATTTCATGATTGCTCTCCTAGCAAAAGAGCGCGCAGCTTCGGCTCAGAAGTTGCCTCGCTCAACCAAATATTGAAAAACCACGTTGTGAACAGCGGATCTTCTACCTGTGCCAACGGTTCGCCATTGAGGTAAAAATGCGTGTGCCGATTTTGGTCGACGACCCCTGTAAGCCGCGTCCCTTTTTTTACATCCGGTAAAATGCTGGTTAACAGCAGATACCAGCGCGACAAAAGTGACTCATCGCTAAAACCTTGTTTGCGGATCTCCTCAATAGAGCGCTTAGCGATAGCCTCACCGTCTAAATCGCGCAGATAACTAAGCTCCAGCACAAAAGGGGCGTCAGAGCGCCATTTTCCCTCTGCGGCATAAAGTTTGGCATCGTAGATATCTAAAAGGAGATAGGTCATACGTGCTTGCCCAACAAGTTTTGTCTGCGGCATTAGCTCTTGAGGGCTTTTTGCCTGCGCGCTAAAAGCTGCTGCAAGCAGCAAAGCTGGCACAAAGTGGCGCCATCGCCATGTTAAATTTGCTTTTTTCATACGATCCTTGCGCAGTAATATTGTTTTGAACGTGGCTGCAT
>JBOFXO010000387.1:0-2788 GCA_051654185.1 Vibrionaceae bacterium
CAAGAGGAAAAATTTGATTTCACCTTGCTGGAAAAAGTGGTGAGAGAAGCGCAGATCAGTGATATTCGCCAAATAGCGCTAGCGGCTCAAGAAGAAACGCAAGAAGTTTGTGTCGTCGATGATATTTTGCCCGATGAAATTATTATCGATATACGCAGTGATGAAGAGCATGAGGCTGCGCCATTAGATTTGCCTCATAAAGAGATAATACATATTCCATTTTTTAAATTAGCCAATACATTTAGCTTACTTGATCAAAGTAAAAATTATTTATTGTACTGTGATAAGGGTGTTATGAGCCGGCTGCAGGCGCTTTATTTAAAAGAAAATGGCTTTAATAATGTTAAAGTGTATAGCGTAAAAAAACGATAGACTATAACGGATAAATTGATGTGAACGCTGTTTTTTATAAAAGTAAATAAAGTTTATGCGTTGTTTATGTGGCGCCTGTTTTTTATAGGCAGGCACCATTCTCATATTAGATTATTCAAAATTAAATGCCGTAAAATATATTATTTTATAGTGAGATAAGGTTATTACATGCTAGGTGTAGTGCGTTATCTGGCATATATACTTGCAATAAAAAAGAAATATTTAGTTTTGCGTTTATGCTTGTGCTTTTTTTGCGTGATCATCGCATCAAAGCTGTTGTCAAGCTGGGTAATATTTAAAAGACTTTTTCTTTTTTTTTGCTGCTCATCGTTTTTACCTTGGTCATTAAAGGAAAAGCTTGCGGATTTACCAATAGAGAATGCCATGATAGTCCTCCTCAAGTTAGCTCAGGTTAAATTGCACTTAAATAAGCAACCTTTTGTTAATAAAACGTTTTTAATTATAAAACATCGCTTTTATCATGATTTTATGACAGCTATATTATGAGGATGTTACTGATATTATTGAGTGAAATAAGATAAATAAAAGTAAACGCATGTGATGTTTAACAAGAGGGGTGTTTTGTTTAAAATAAATTGCCAATTAAATTGGCAACTTATTTTTAAATTAAATTAGGATTATTTTTTTAATCCGCCAAGACAATGAAATAAGTCGGGTAAAAGCGCTAAAAACTCACCGCACTGTAAAGCCAGATCTGCATCAAGAGCTTGTAATTTATCTTCTTTATTTACATCTTCTGCTTGCTCACGCAGCTCTTCACTAAATTTAACGCGTTTTAGTGCTAAATCTTCGCACAAAATAAATTCAACGCGGTCGCGCCAAGAAAGGGCTAATTTAGTCACACGTTTTTGTGCATTAATATGATTTAAGATCTCTTCTGCGGTTAACTCATGATCTTTACAGCGCACCGTCCCGCTGTGCTCAAGAGGGGCTTTAAGCTCGGCTTCCTCGCCCAGCGCAAAACCTGCTGCAGCTTGTCCGGCTTTGATCCATTCGGTCATTGCTGTTTCTGGCGCAATTTCTACCTCAGCTGGTACAGCGGGTAAACTGCCAAGCCCTTTTCGCAGCAGTGCTAAAACATCTTGCGCCTTTTTCGCGCTGCTTGCATCCACTAAAATCAGCTGCAGCTGTGGCATGATCAAAATAAAATTGTGGCTATAGCGTGAAAAAGCACGCGGCAGCAGCTCTAAAATAATAGCTTCTTTAATCGTTTGTTTTTCAGCTTTTTTTAAAGTGCGGCCTTGCTCTTGCTCCATTTTCGCTACGCGATTGGCTAGCGCTTCTTTGATGACAGATGACGGCAGCATTTTTTCTTCTTTATGCGCACACAAAAGCACGTTGGCGCCGCTGCAGTGAGTAAGCATACTGCCATCTTTGCCTAACGCATTGCCAAAGCCCACTTTTTGCAGATCTTGGCTGCCACAAGGGGTGATACGCAGCGCAGTGAGCTGCTCTTCGATGTGCTGCGCGCTTAACTCAATCGCGCTGGTAAGGCGGTAGCAGTAGATGTTTTTAAACCAGATCATCAACGAAATCCATAGCCGAGAAAAATGCTAGTATGGTATTGCATTCGTGTTTGGTTGTCTTTGCTTTTGCGTTAATATTTGCCATCACAGAAAAAACAGATGCCGGCAAATTTGTGTTTGCCAATAAAAAGCCCGCTGCTGCATGCTTTGTTTTATGCAATTCAATTTTGCTTAAGCAATTCATCGGCCTCTTTTTGTACATTTTGCATCTCATCGAGCAGCTCATAAAGCTCAGGCTCTAGGTAGCGGATAGTCACCCCTTGCTTGAGTGCGGTTTCAATTTCAAAACACAAAGAAGCTAAGCGCGGCACGCCGCAATAGGCGCAGCTGCCATGAAATTTATGGATCACCGCTGTTAAATCAACAGGCTTTTCTTGTAACGCATCGTTTATCTGCTTTTGAATTGGCAAAAAAGAGTCGACGAGCAGCTCAAGCAGCTCTCTTGCAAGATCTTCTTTATGACACGCAAGGCGCAGCGCAAGCTGCCAGTCGAGCGAAAATTGACTCTCTTCGTGTGGCTTTGATTGCTGTGGTGCGCTAAAGGTTGAGCGCGCATGCTCCCAAGTTGTAATGACTTGAGCCAAGATTGCTTCATCAATCGGTTTCGTTAGATAGTCATCCATGCCTTGGGTTTGCAGCAGCGCTTTATCGCGCGGCATGGCGTGGGCGGTTACTGCAATCACAGGCGTGTCGGCATTGAGCGTGGTTTGGCGAATGGCGTGACAAGTTGCAACGCCGTCAAGCTCAGGCATCTGAATGTCCATTAAAATCAATGAAAAAGTTTCACTTTGGGCTAAATAGAGCGCTTCTTTACCGCTGCTAGCAAGCACCGGTACGCAGCCGAGATTTTGCAATAATACATTGAGCAG
>JBOFXO010000388.1:0-2486 GCA_051654185.1 Vibrionaceae bacterium
TGCCGGTGCTCTTGATGACGGCGTACGCCAATATTGAAGACGCTGTCAGCGCCATGAAAGAAGGCGCGGTCGATTATATGGCCAAACCTTTTGCGCCGCAGGTGCTGCTTAATATGGTAAGCCGCTACGCTAACGCTAGCATGCCTGAAAGCCAAGCCGTTGTTGCTGATAGCAAAAGCATCGCACTGTTAGCGCTAGCTAACAAAGTTGCCATAACGGATGCCAATGTCATGATTTTAGGCCCAAGCGGCTCTGGAAAAGAGGTGATGGCGCAGCACATTCACCGCAATTCTGCGCGTGCTAATGGCCCTTTTGTTGCAATAAACTGCGCGGCGATCCCTGAAAATATGCTAGAAGCGACCCTGTTTGGCTATGAAAAAGGGGCTTTCACCGGCGCAATTCAAGCTTGCCCTGGTAAGTTTGAACAGGCGCAAGGCGGTACCATTTTGCTTGATGAGATCAGCGAGATGGATTTAGGGTTGCAGGCAAAACTTTTGCGAGTGCTGCAAGAGCGTGAAGTGGAGCGCCTTGGCGGGCGAAAGTGCATTCAGCTTGATGTGCGAGTGCTAGCTACGAGTAACCGCGATCTGCGCCGCTATGTGGAGCAAAATAAGTTTCGTGAAGATCTCTACTACAGGCTCAACGTGTTTCCTATCATTTGGCCGGCGCTGTGCGAGCGCAAGGGCGATATTTTAGTGTTAGCTGAGCACTTGCTGCAGCGCCATTGCAACAAGCTTGGTATGGCCGCGCCTAAATTTGCTAAAAATGCGCAAAGCAAGCTGCTTGCTTACAGCTGGCCTGGTAATGTGCGCGAGCTTGATAACGTGATGCAGCGAGCTTTGATCTTGTGTACTCAAGGCGTGATCAGCGATCACGATATTTTGCTTGAAGGGGTGGACTGGCAAGATGCTGACGATCTGCAAAATTTGGTGGCAGAGCCTACAAATGCGCAAAACGCGCCATCAGCTCCTGTGTCTTGCGAGCCATCAGTAACCGACAAAATAGCCACAATAGCGCCGCTTGACGTAGATAACTTAAGTGATGAGCTGCGCGTGCAAGAGTTTTCTATTATTGCTGAAGCCTTAAAAATTTGTGGCGGTAGCCGAAAAGAGGTGGCTAAGCAGCTAGGGATCAGCCCTCGCACCTTGCGCTACAAGCTTGCAAAAATGCGTGAAGCCGGCATTGATGTGCCACAGTGACCTGTTTTTTTGGCGCACGCAGAGTTGGTACGTTAGTTGCTTTAAAGGGTAATAACTTCATTTTTTCTCGACTTGTCAAATAATTGGCAGCTTGAACACAGATAAATAAGAAGAGGCGCGTATGAAACTTAATCCCATTTTGCAACAAATGCAGCAGATGCAATTTGAAGCGCAAAATCATATTCAGCCGCCACAAGGTGCAAAAGTTGCTCAAGATTTTAGCGCTATTTTTAGCAGTGCGCTTAATCAAGTCAATGCGTTACAACAGCAGTCTAGCGATTTAAGCACGCGTTTTGACCTAGGCGATCGCAGTGTAAGCCTGTCAGATGTGATGATCGCGCGCAACAAATCTAGCGTCGCTTTTGATGCGACCATCCAAACGCGCAATAAGTTGGTCGAAGCATACAAAGAATTGATGAATATGCCAATTTAAAAGCAGGGATAACTCGTGGTTGCACAAAGTGACAATACCGAATTAGCTGTCTCTGGCGGAGCTGGCAGTTTGCAGTTAGTTGATAATGCTGATGATTTAGCAGAGATCTCTTCACCAGATACGCCCGCTCAACCTCCGATCGGCAATATTGATATGGTGCGCCAATTAATTTTGGTGGCCGCCGTTGTGATTGCCATTATTTTGGCATCGCTGATCTTTTATTGGACGCAGCAGCCAGAAATGCGCCCGCTCAATAGTTATGAAACTGACGAACTTATTCCTGTTTTAGACTATTTAGACAAGCAAAAAATTTCTTATGTATTAGATGGTAACACTATCAGTGTTCCGGTTAAGCAGTACTCACAGATCAAATTGTCGTTAACGCGTGAGGGGTTAAACACCCCAGAAAAAGAAGGCGACGACATTTTAATGCAAGACATGGGCTTTGGCGTTTCGCAGCAGCTTGAACGCGAGCGCTTAAAGTTAAGCCGTGAGCGCCAACTTGCTTCTGCGATTGAGAAGATCCGCGCGGTTAGTAAAGCTAAAGTGTTGCTTGCAATGCCAAAACAAAGCGTATTCGTGCGCCATAATCAAGAAACCACCGCCGCGGTATTTTTGCGCACGCGTGGCAATACTTCGCTTGGGCAAGAAGAGGTGGATTCGATTGTTGATTTAGTCGCATCCTCTGTGCCTGGGCTTTTGCCAGAAAAAGTGACCATCACCGATCAGCACGGGCGGCTGCTTAACTCTGGCAATCAAAACTCTGTGGCTAGCATGCGCCGTAAAGAGTATGAGCTTGAGCGTAAGCAAGAGAAGATCTTGCAAGAAAAAATTGACGCCATTTTGTTGCCGGT
>JBOFXO010000389.1:0-5024 GCA_051654185.1 Vibrionaceae bacterium
AAGTAGTCAACAACTGCGTCTAGTAGTAATTGCATACCTTTGTTTTTAAAGGCACTACCACAGTAAGTTGGGAAGAATGCTAAGTCGCGAGTACCTTTACGGATGCAGCGCTTAATATCTTCAATTGATGGCTCAACGCCGTCCATGTAAGACATCATCAGCTCGTCGTCTTGCTCAACGGCCATTTCAATCATTGCTTCACGGTATTCGTCAACTTGCTCAACCATATCAGCAGGAATGTCTTTCACTTCAAAGTTTTCAGGTAGACCTGAGTCATCCCAAATATAAGCTTTGCGAGTTAATACATCGATAACACCGACAAACTCATCTTCACGGCCGATTGGTAGCGTCATCACTAGTGGGTTTGCGCCCAGCACTTTTTTAACTTGCGCAACAACGCGGAAGAAATCTGCGCCCATACGGTCAAGTTTGTTAACGAAGATCAGACGTGAAACTTCAGAGTCGTTCGCATAGCGCCAGTTAGTTTCAGATTGTGGCTCAACGCCGCCTGAACCACAGAATACACCGATACCACCGTCAAGTACTTTCAAAGAACGATATACTTCAACGGTAAAGTCAACGTGTCCCGGGGTGTCGATGACGTTAAAACGGTGATCTTTCCAGAAACAGGTAGTTGCAGCAGATTGGATAGTGATCCCACGCTCAGCTTCTTGCTCCATGAAGTCCATGGTTGAAGCGCCGTCGTGCACTTCGCCTAAACGGTGGATTTTACCTGTAAGCTTTAGGATACGCTCTGTCGTCGTGGTTTTACCCGCGTCAACGTGGGCAAATATGCCAATATTTCGGTATTTACTTAGATCTGTCATTGTACGTCTCTATTCAACAAGTTACCAGCAAGATAAAGGCGGTGAGTATAACAGGGGCTAACTGTTAAATAAACTATTGCGACAGTTGCTTTAGTCGATCTTTATTGGAAGTGTATTTTTTCACCGCTGCATTATGAGATTTTGCTCAGTTGATGTTGCAAAAGTTGCGTACTGCTACAGCGAAAGAAAATGGATTGAGTTGCAAGAAAAAAGCGCCGTAAGGCTTCTACGCAATATTTATTGGCATAAGTGTCACGTTTGGCGTATTGCAAGCATGCGCTGAAAAAAATTTTTTGTTAGTGTGTTTTTGCGGAAAATAAAAAAGGACGCCAAGCGCCCCTTATTTTTGATTCGTAAAAAAATTAAACTTTTTCTACGTTAGCAGCTTGTGGACCTTTTTGGCCTTGCTCGATGTCGAAAGACACTTGCTGACCTTCTGCTAGGGTTTTGAATCCGTCACCGCTAATAGCACGAAAATGTACGAATACATCTGGGCCATTTTCTTGTTGAATAAAACCAAAACCTTTCTCTTCGTTAAACCATTTAACGGTACCGATATTCTTAGCCATGTTGTCTCCTGAAAGTGTTACTTTTATTGTTACAGTTTTGTTAACCTGTTAGACAGGTCAATATGTTGCAAAATCTAGCTAATATCTTCAGGACAACTTACTTGCACGGTAGTGTAACGAAGAGATCATTTTGTTGCTTATTGCGGCATACAAAGTGCTATTAACCAGGTTTTTCAAAGTGTATCACAGAAGGTCTGTTTGTATAGCCCATTTCAAATTAAATTTGAAAAATAATTTCTTAATTTGATTTTTCTCAAATAAAACTGGCCATAACAGCATATAACATGATGGTTAATATGACAAAATTACAAAAAACTTATGTAATAGCTATTAAAATGCTAAAAATTATAAATTTTTTTGAATCCATCATGTTATAGGCCGGTTAACAAAATCATTAAAAAAAAGAAGTCTATGTTATTAAAAATCTTTCTTGCGCTAGATAGCTGCAATCCGTGAACTTAAATCTATGCCAAACAGCTTGCATTGGCGTTTATACAGCAAAATAAGATGAAACCACGCTTTTCTTACATAGAGCGCGCTCTAGCAGCTGCTGTTTGAACTGCTTTCATGCTTTACAATATTGCTGCAAATAGCGTTTAAGTGGCGCTGCATTTTTTTTAAACTGCTGTTTATGCAAGACTAATTTTTGGGCCTGTTCTTTTTTATCGCTAAATTTTTTATCATTAAAAGTAGTAAAACCAAGCTGGTGATTAAAACGCAAGGCCGCTTGGTTATGGTTTAGCACAACCGCAAATGCACGCTCAAGCGCCAAATTTTCAAATGCGTATTCATAGAGTTGCAAAGAGGCCCACACATTTATCCAGTGCGTTAGATAGCCAGAATGGCCGCAAAAAATACCCACTTCACATGTTTTTTGCTTATTATTGATGCGATTAAGATTAATGCTG
The DNA here is from genome assembly GCA_051654185.1 of Vibrionaceae bacterium. Classification (GTDB taxonomy): domain Bacteria; phylum Pseudomonadota; class Gammaproteobacteria; order Enterobacterales; family Vibrionaceae; genus Enterovibrio. The sequence goes on from JBOFXO010000389.1 coordinate 2,305, forward strand.
CCAATGTCTACGTCATCGAGCGAGTAAATAAAGTGCTGGCAGGTATCAGGATCTAGCGTGTCAAACCAGCGTAAATGCTCTGCAGATGAAATCATTTTGGGCACAAGCATTTGTTCACGTACGTGCTCTAAATTGCGCCAATAGCGGATAAGCTGCAGATCTTCGCGTGAAATTGGGCGCAGCTTAGCAGCCATTTACGCGCTTTGCTCCACGCAGTAACTGTATAACGCTTGCAGATCTTCAGCGGCGCTAAGTGCTTCGTAGCTGATCTGAAAGTTAAACAGCTGCTCTATGGTTAGGCTGGCATTAATTTTACCCATGCTATCAAACTGGGTTAATTCTTTGAGCGGCTTAGTTAAGTGTGCGTCATCGCTGATGTCGAGATCACTGGCAAATTGTGAACAAAATTGATCAAAGCTGATTTTAGACATAAAGCACCTCGTTGATGTGTAAATTAATTTCAAGTGACGCGGCGCCCCAAGAAAGGCCTGAGCCAAATCCCACCGCGAGCATTTTTTGTGCTCCTTTTTTATCAAGCTCGGGGACTTGTGATAGCCACGCGCCAATGCTAGCAGAGCAAAGGTTGCCAAAATTTTGGCATGCAAAGCTTGCAGTGCCGTTGTGTTGGTAATTTAACGCACTGCAGATGGTGGAAACGACCAGTAAGCTTGCTTGATGCAGCGCAAAAAGATCATAGTCGGCCAGAGTTTCACCCTGATTTTTAACAAAATTTTGCACAAGTGCTGGAATTTTATCTTTCGTGAAACGAAAAACCTCAAAACCGTTCATTTGCATAATGTTGTCATCTGCTGAGCAATAAATTGCTTTCTTTTCATCCCCTTGGTTTAAAAGGGTCACCTCGAGCGGATGCTCACTGGCTTGTAATAGCGCGATATGAACGCCGTCACCAAACAAGATTTGCGTGTTAACGTCTGCCTTTTGCGTCATGTAAGAGTTAATATCACCGGCTATCACCAAAATCTTTTTATGTGCTTGTTGCTCAAGCATTTTTGCTATGGAAAGCGCTTTAATAAAGCCGGCACAACCATCAATGATATCGATACAAAAAGTTGTTGGGTCTAGTTTTAGCTGATTTTGCACTCGCGTGCTAAGTGATGGAATTCGCTGATCAAAGGTTTGTGAAACAACGATGACAGCATCGACATCAGCAAAAAGCGTTGTGTGCTGCTGTGACACTTTAGTCAGTGCGTTTAGCACAAATTCGCTAAATTGCCGCGGCGCGGCAAAGCTGAGCTTGCAAAAGCCGGTTCTTTGAATGGTTTTTTGTGCTTCCTCATGTGAGCGCCCGGCATTTTGCAGCAATTGAACAGGGTCTATCGTATTGTTTGCTAAAGCTAAAATGCTGTGAGTCAGTATCATGATAGGCGGCTCGCGGTGCTCTAATGGTGTGCAAGTGTGTGTACAAAAATTGTAAACAGCAGCGCTGCGAGTGCAAAATTTCTGAGCAATTATGCGAGGCTGCGCAGTACAAAGCGCTTATTCATCAAAAATGGCAGGGCAAATTCATCATGATTTTTAATTATTGATAGCTTAGAGCAATTAATTAATAGATTAGAGCAACTATCAGGTTTGATGATTGTCTAGTACATTGAGGTGAATTTTAATATGTTCGTTTTATGCGATTTGTTGGTATTTTATCGTGTGAAATGCAAATAGGTTGCGATAAATCGCTACAGCCTACGTTCTGTGTATCCGACTCTTCTTTTTCTAGATGTTTGATTTTTAATAACTTGAGTCAGGATTTTTATGAAAATCGGTACTTTGCTGTGAAATCATATTAAAATGCACGCTCTTTAGGCTGTAGTAAAATGCAGCTTTTCGTTGTCCTTTGCCAGATTTAACAGTCATAAAGCTTGTTAAATCAAACACAAAGGAAATTTTTTGTTTCTTTAAAATAGTCAGGGACCAACTATGCAAATTGGTGTTCCAAAAGAAAGCCTTGCTCACGAAACGCGCGTTGCTGCAACGCCGAAAACCGTTGAGCAGCTCATCAAAATGGGATTTAAGGTCGTTGTCGAGCACAGCGCAGGTGCGCAAGCAAGCTTTGACGATGCCGCATTTCTTGCCGCTGGCGCCCAAATGGTTGATGCAAACGCCGTTTGGCAGTCGGAGATCATTTTTAAAGTCAATGCGCCGACTCAAACAGAAATTGAGCTGATGCAAGAAGACAGCACGCTAGTCAGCTTTATTTGGCCGGCGCAAAATGAGGAACTTTTAAAAGCATTAACCAGCAAAAATATCAATGTGCTGGCGATGGATGCCGTACCGCGTATTTCGCGTGCGCAGGCGCTTGATGCGCTAAGCTCGATGGCCAATATTGCCGGATATCGCGCAGTCGTTGAAGCGGCGCACCAATTTGGCCGTTTTTTTACCGGACAAATCACCGCAGCAGGTAAAGTGCCGCCAGCTAAAGTGTTTGTTGCGGGCGCAGGTGTTGCTGGGCTTGCAGCGATTGGCGCAGCAGGAAGCCTTGGCGCAATTGTGCGTGCATTTGACGTTCGACCTGAGGTAAAAGAGCAGGTTGAAAGTATGGGCGCGCAGTTCTTACAGATTGATTTTCAAGAAAAAGCTGGCAGTGGCGATGGCTATGCCAAAGTCATGTCTGATGAGTTTAACCAAAAAGCGGCTGAGCTTTACGCAGCTCAAGCCAAAGATGTTGACATCATCATCACGACAGCTTTGATCCCAGGGCGTCCGGC
>JBOFXO010000390.1:0-4997 GCA_051654185.1 Vibrionaceae bacterium
TTTTGAGCGTAGGACTTTGTGCTGCGCCGGTAAGCTCTGCAGATCCTAAAGATGTGCAGCAGCGTGATTTTGTGCAATCGCACATCGAGCGGCTAGAAAAAAGTGAGGCAGGCACAAACACCAACGAGATCAACTTTTACAAAGATACGCTGGTATTACTAGGCCAAATAGATAAAGAAAGGGCCCGCCAAACGCGCGTATTGCAACGAATTCAATCGCTTCCCGATGATTTGCAACAGATCGAAAAACGCATGGATCAGCTCAGCAAAGAAAAATCTTTGGCTGACATGAAAGCTGAGTACATGAAGCTTGACTTAGCCAAACTTGAAGATGAGCAAGCAACGATTTTAGACAATATGCAGTCATCGCAAAACAGCTTAAGCATGATTGCAGGTCAGCTTACCAACTTGCAAACGTTGCCAGAGCGTGTACAAGGCAGCATTAGCCGTGGTTATCAGCAAAACCAATTGGTGCGCAGCCGCTTAAACAACGCCGAAGATCTTAGCGAAGGTGAAAAATTTAAGCTGCAAATTGAATCGCAGCTGCTGACTTTGCAGCAGTCGCTTTTGCAACAAGAGCTTGAAAATCGTACCGGATTGCAAGATCTTGCGCTTAAGCAGCGCGATTACTACAGTGTGCTGCTGCATAATTTAGAAAGAAAATTACAACTGTTGCAAGAGATCATGAGCATTAAACGGCTTAGCGATACTACGCAGCAGACCATGTCGCCTAATTCTGAAGCGTTCAGCAGCAAAAATCCGGTGATACGACAAGCGCAAACCATGAACAATCAGCTTAGCAAGCAGCTGATTGATTCGGTCACGCAAACCAATGCGCTGATGAAACTCAATTTAAAAGCCAAAAGTTGGCTTGAGCGCGGCACCCAAACTGAAGAAAACCTCAAAGAGCAGGTGCAAATGCTAAAAGGAAGCTTGATTTTATCAAGGATCCTTTACCAAGTTTATCAACAGCTTGATGATGCTCCCGATATTTCGCTCAATGATCTTGAAGAGCAAATTGCCGATCTGCACTTAGCGCAATTTGAACTTAGCCAGCACCGCGACAGGTTATCGAATAAAACACTGTATATTAAAAATCTGCTGCTCAATAACAAGCAAGTGCTCGCCGAAGTTGACGCGCAATATCTAGACCGGTTAATTAATACTCGTGTCACGCTGTTAAATCAGTTAAATCGCCAGCTTGATAATCAGCTAGCAAGCACCATTAACCTGCAATTGACTCAGCAGCAAGTAGAGCGCGTGTATAGCGCTATCGAATTTACGCTGCAACAAAACGTCTTTTGGGTTAGCAGTAACAAACCCATCGATAGCCGCTGGCTGCTCAACTGGCCCGTTGCCGTCTATGATCAAGTGCAAAGCTGGATGGTGATCCCAGACATCGACGAATGGTACAAACGGCTACCACAGGTCGCAGTACCGGCGGGATTTTTAGTGCTCATCGGTCTGCTTTTAATGTGGAAACGCGCAAGCTTTGCTGAAAAAATCAAAAAAATTAATAAAGATGTGGGTCGTTTTCGTAAAGACAGTCAGTGGAACAGTCCAAAAGCCATCTTTTTAGTGATGCTGCAAAGGCTGCCGATCAGCTTATTTATAATGGCGGCAGGGCTATTTTTCCTCTACAGCAATCTGTTTAGCCGCAATTTGGTCGTGCTTATCACCATGAATTTGGCGCTTGGCCAGCTGATTTTTAGCGTGTGTATGCAGGTACTTCGCCCCGATGGTATTGCCGAGTACCATTTTCGCACGGATAAAGAAAGGCTAAGGATTTTGCATAAGCGCCTGCGCTATTTGTGGGTCCCGATGCTTCCTTTGATCATTCTTTCAACTAAAGGAGTAATGGAGCCATCGACTCTTGGCAGCGATGTAATTGGCCAAACACTGACCTTTCTTTTATTAGCGCTGCCGGCTTACTTTTTGATCCCGATTGCAATAACCATTATCAAGGATAAAGCAAGTTTGCCGCTATCGTTTGGCGTACTTGCTACCGCGGTTGCGCCGATTGTCTTGATTACATTAAGTGCGCTTGGCTATCACTATACGGCATTAAAGCTAGCTGGCCGCTTTATTGAATCTTTTTATCTCATCATCATTTGGCTTTGTGTCTATCGCTGCGTTTTACGTGGTTTGTCGCTTGCCGCTAGGCGCTTAGCTTATCGCCGCGCGGTGGCAAAACGCGATCTTAAAGCGCAAGAAGAAAACGAGAACGGCGAAGCGTTTGAAGATGAGCCACTTTCAGTAGAAGAAGTCAGTCAGCAATCTTTACGTTTAACACGTATGATCCTAGTTATCATTTTTGGTGTGGCGTTTTACTGGCTGTGGTCAGATCTGGTAGCCATTTTCTCCTATCTTGATAGCGTGACTTTGTGGCACAAAACTATCGGAAGTGGTGCAACTGCGCAGCTTTTGCCAACAAGCTTAAGCGATGCGATAACGGCGCTTGCCCTCTTTATTGGTGCTTTGTCGCTGGCGCGCAACTTACCCGGTTTACTTGAAGTACTGGTCTTGTCGAAAATGGGCTTGGCAAAAGGCTCAGGCTACACCATCACGACCATGATCAACTACATTTTGATGGGCGTGAGCACACTCACAGCGCTCTCTCTTATCGGCATGCCTTGGGAAAAACTGCAATGGCTTGCGGCAGGTTTGACGGTGGGGATCGGTTTTGGTTTGCAAGAGGTGGTGGGCAACTTCGTTTCGGGGATCATCATCTTGTTTGAAAAACCGATCCGGATCGGCGATACCGTGACTATCGGTACCTTCTCAGGTAACGTATCTAAAATTCGTATTCGTGCGACAACCATTACCGATTTTGACCGTAAAGAAGTGATCATTCCTAATAAATTGGTGATGACAGAGCGCCTGATCAACTGGTCGCTCACTGACACGGTGACGCGCTTGATTGTACGAGTCGGGGTGGCATATGGCTCAGATCTCGACCTCACGCGCAAGCTTTTGTACCAAGCGGCGCAAGAGTCTAATCGTATCTTAAAAGATCCCGCTCCACTGGTTTACTTTTTAAGCTTTGGTGCAAGCACGCTAGATCACGAACTGCGTTTCTTTGTTAATGAGATGGTTGACAGAAACCCAGCCATTGACGAGGTTAACCGCAACATTACCCGTCTATTTAAAGAAAATAATGTTGAAATTGCCTTTAATCAGATGGATGTGCACATTAAGCATGTTACCAAAGATGAGGCTCGCATTGAGCAAGCCTTGCCGCCGCCAAACGGGCAAAAACCTGAAGATCTTGATCTGGCTAAAGGGTAAAGCTGCTGCGGTAAAAAAGCCATCCGAAGATGGCTTTTTTATACTGCGCAAGAAAACTTTTTGCAGCCACGATTGATCAGCAGCGCTGGCTGCACATTTGCGTATTTAAAAAATGAAAAAAGCGCTCCAAGAGCGCTTTTATTCATAGATGCCTTTAGTGGTGTGTTGCAATTGAGCGGCTGCGCAGTTCAAAAATAAGCTTTTCAGCGCTGCACTCAAACTGCATTTTGATTTTAAGCGGATTAAGAGCAAACTCTTTTGTGAGATCAAGATCATGCTTCACATTAGCATTGATTTCTTGCGCGAGTTTTAAGTAAGCGTCGAATTCAGCAAGCACTTCTTGTCGGTTATTACCTAAAATTGTGACCTCGGCAACATTATCGCCTTCGCCAATCACATAACCTATTTGGCCTGTGACGCCACAAGCTTCACAGACTTCATATTCTTGATCTTTTTTCATAGTCAGCTCTCTTAATTAACGTAATTTGTGTCGTATTTTGCTATGGTGACATTTTTTGATGTAAACAGATCAACGATGTCGGTTATGGCAATTCTTATTACTAAAAGCAAAAAGGTCGCTATAGTGATCAGTCGTTTTATTAAAGCAATGCCATCTGTTTCGCTGCGCGTTAAACTTATTTTGCCAATTTGGCTTTTGATCACAACTTGCCTGATCAGCGGTGGACTCACCGTTTCAAAACTGTTTAAACAGCAACTGAAAAAAAGTTTAGAGACCCACACAAACTCTTTGGGTGATATCGTTGCTTCTAATATAGCGCGCCCCTTTGCGAAGAGCAATCTTGTTGAATTTGATAACAAACTTAGCGAAGTTCGCTTTTCCCCTTATGTGATCACCGCGCGCGTGCTCGCAGCTAATGATCAGCTTTTACACGAAAAATTATCGCTGCCTCAAGGGTGTCGGATCACACGACAAGGCCCGGTATGTCAAGATCTTGAGCTGTTCGTAGTTAATCGTAATATTTATTACGACAATCGCGTGCTAGGCCAAGTCGTGCTTTATACGGCAAACATTGAAGGGCAAGGCGAATATCAAAATCTGATGAAGACACTGATCGTCATCATTACGCTTTTTTCTTTATTATCTCTTTATTTTGCGCGCGTTATTCATAGCCTTATTACCAAACCGATAGATTCTTTACGCCGCTCAATGTCAAACATGATAAGCCTAGGGACGCAGCGCAAACCGCTACCTATCATGCATCATGATGAACTTGGCGAGCTAACAGAGTGCTTTAACCAAATGGTTGAGACATTGTCTGGCCGTGAGCGTGAATTGATCGAAGCATTTGCTAAGCTTGAAGAAAAAAATAGCTATATCAATCAAATACTAGAAGCGATGAATAATGGCGTCGCGGTTATTGCGCCAAACAGCAATATTACTTATAGCAACCCTGCCGCCAAAACGCTGCTACAGCGAGTCGGTAGTGCTTTAGACAATTTGTCACAGCTTATGCCGCAGATGGAGCCTGCTGCGGCAATGCACCAGCTGCATCAGGCTATTACCGAGCATAACTCGCTTTCTAACATCGAATTGACACACAAAGAAACCGGCTGCGTTTTTCGTGTCAGTACCATGCCAATTGCTACCGAGCAGCATTCGCTCGTGCAATTTGAAGAGATCAGCATGCAAAAAGAGGCGCAAAAACGGCGTAAATTGGCAGAATTTATTTTTGACCATACGCCTAATGC
>JBOFXO010000391.1:0-2576 GCA_051654185.1 Vibrionaceae bacterium
TTTCCCCGTAGAGCGTAATAATTAGGTTTAATTGAATATGAAAAAGACCCAATATAATCGAGAACTTATCACCTTAACCGGTTCAAAAAGCCAGCTTTGTCTGCTTATTGATGACAGCGCGCAAATAGTGCACTGGGGAGCGCCTGTGCAGGCGATCAATCAAACGGCCATGGCAGCGCTTGAGCGCGCTATCCCCTACGGCCGACTGGATGTGGATGTACCGATAACGCTAACTCCTGAGCTTGCACGCGGCGTGTTCAGCAGCCCAGGACTTGAGGGGCACCGTGACGGACTGGACTGGGCGCCGGCTTTTGTTGTCACTCACGTAGCGCAAAATGAAAACCATGTACAGATCACAAGCCTTGATAAAATCGCGCAGCTGCAGCTTGTCAGTGAAATCGCCCTTGAAGAAGATGTGCTCAAAGTGCGCCATACCCTCACTAACTTGCTGCCAAAAACGTATTGGGTACAACGTTTTGCCAATACGCTGCCACTGCCTGAGCGCGCTAAAGAGCTGATGACCTTTTACGGGCGCTGGGTCAATGAGTTTCAAACCTGCCGCTTACCCCTTGCACAAGGCGGCTTTCAGCAAGAAAATCGCCGCGGCCGCACCTCACATGAGCACTACCCTGCCATTATCGCCGGTAGCGCTAATTTTGATGAACTCAACGGCGAGGTATGGGGCTTTCATCTTGCTTGGAGCGGCAACCACCGCCTGCGCATCGACGTCAAAGCCGACGGGCGGCGTTTTATGCAAGCTGAAGCGCTCTACCTGCCTGGCGAAATTGCGCTTGGCCACAATGAAAGCATTTCAACCCCTTGGTTATACGCAAGTTTTAGCGAAAATGGCCTCAATACCATGAGCCAGCAGTTCCATCAGCATGTACGCAAGCAGATCCTGCCCGCCAGCGTCGCTCGTCAAGCGCGCCCCGTCCACCTCAATACTTGGGAAGGGATCTATTTTGACCATGATCCACAATACATTGCACAAATGGCAACACAAGCGGCGCAAATGGGTGTGGAGCGATTCATCATTGACGACGGCTGGTTTCGCGCGCGCAACAACGATAAAGCGGCGCTCGGTGACTGGTTTATCGATGAAAATAAATACCCTGACGGGCTAACGCCGCTCATCACGCACGTTAAAGAGCGAGGCATGCAATTTGGGATCTGGTTTGAGCCTGAGATGATCAGCAAAGATTCTGATCTTTATCGCGCGCATCCCGATTGGCTACTGGGCGTTACAGGTTATGAGCAGCCAACGGGCCGTAACCAATACGCCATCAATTTGCAAAATGACGCCGCCTTTGATTATCTCTTTGAGCGCCTTGATCATTTCTTATCGCACTACCAAATTGATTACATTAAATGGGACATGAACCGCGAAATCGTCCAACCAGGTCACAACGACAAAGCTGCCGGATTTGGCCAAGTGGCGCGCTACTATCAGCTGGTCGATAAATTGCGCGAGCGCCATCCGCAGGTTGAGATTGAATCATGCGCAGCGGGCGGCGGGCGGATTGACTTTGAAGTGCTAAAACGCGTACACCGTTTTTGGCCATCGGACAACAACGACGCGCTTGAGCGCCAAGCAATCCAACGCGGCATGAGCTATTTTTTCCCGCCTGAAGTGATGGGAAGCCATATCGGCGCAAGCCATTGCCACAGCACTCGCCGGCGTCATACCATCCAATTTCGTGGCTTAACGGCGCTGTTTGGCCATATGGGCATCGAGCTTGATCCAGTTAAAGAGTGCGCCGTTGAAAAAGAAGGGTTTGAGCGTTACATCAAGCTGCACAAATCGCTGCGCCCGCTTTTGCATACCGGCACAACTTGGCGTATTCCCAGCGATGATCCCGCGCATCAAATCCATGCGGTGGTAAGTCAAGATCGCCGTCAGGCGCTCGTGATGGTAGCGCAGCTTGCTATGCCAACAAACTCGCTGAGCGGCCATTTGCGTCTGCCCGGCCTTTGCCCAGAAAAACAATACCAGATCAGCGTGTTAGATCAGCCAGAAAATTACACACAGATAGTCAATCGTCAGCCATCATGGACGCTTAATGGGTGTGAGTTAAGCGGCGAGTGGTGTGAAAAAATTGGCCTCACGCTGCCTGTTTTAGATCCAGAAACTGCCATTTTGATCAAACTTGAGCAGATCGGCTAATACAAAAAAAGCCGTTGTATAAACGGCTTTTTCATCGATGCATAAAGGAAAGTTTTTATAGCGCAGTAGTCTCAGAGCTTGGCCGCATATTATCCAGCAACACTTTTGTGATGTTAACTTTATCTAGCTGCTGCTGCTGCGTTAAAGAAATATAAGCTTGTGGGATCTCTACAGACACGCCATTTTGGCTTGTAAAAACGCCATTTTGCAAAATTACTGCAGCACCTGCAGTATTGTGCTGGGTCTGTATAAATTCCATCAATGCAAAGACTAAATCAGTAAATTCAGTAAGGCGAGCACTAGTGAGCCGGCTACCTGTGGCATCTGTAAAAATTGTTCCATCACCTTCTGTTGCACTGGTATTCGCGAAATCCACAATCGTCATCATTGTAAGCTTTAACAAGTCTTTAAC
>JBOFXO010000392.1:0-1250 GCA_051654185.1 Vibrionaceae bacterium
ATGTAAGAAAGAATGGCGCCTGATGAACCTACTAGCGCACCGGTTACGATCAAAAGATCGTTAGCAAGCATAAAGCCTGCAGCCGCAGCCGCCCAACCAGAGTAAGAGTTCAGCATTGAGACCACAACAGGCATATCAGCGCCGCCAATTGACGCCACAAGGTGGTAGCCAAAAACTAGCGCGATAAGTGTCATCAAAAACAGGGCAAAGAAGCTGCCATCGGCTTTAACAAACACGATCATCAGCAAAAATGAAACCGCAATCGCAGCTAAGTTCATCTTGTGCTTGTGCGGCAAATTCAGTGGCGATGATGAAATGGTGCCACGCAGCTTACCAAAAGCCACCACAGAGCCGGTAAATGTCACCGCGCCAATGAAGACGCCTAAAAACACTTCCACAAGGTGGATAACGTGTTCAGTGTGAGCAAATTCGCCGCTGTATTGTGGCGGGGTAATGTAGCTGTTATAGCCAACCAGTACCGCCGCAATACCTACAAAGCTGTGTAAAACAGCCACAAGCTCTGGCATTTGCGTCATTTCTACGCGTTTTGCATAGAAAATACCCACACAGCCACCAATAGCCATGGCGATGATAGTCCAAGCAAAACCTTGCGCATCTGGGCCAAAAATGGTGGCAAACAGCGCAATCGCCATCCCAGCAATGCCGTAATAATTACCCGCTTTCGCCGACTCTTGTTTTGAGAGTCCCGCTAAGCTTAAAACAAAAAACAGCGCCGCGATAATATACGCCGCTTGAGTCAATCCTGCCGACATGGGCTACTCCTATCAGTGCTTACGGAACATTTCAAGCATGCGCTTGGTTACGGTAAATCCGCCAAAAATGTTGATGCTGGCAATCAAAATACCAATAAAAGCCAGTAGCGAAACAATCACGCTACCTTGGCCTATTTGCAGCAGCGCACCAACCACAATGATCCCAGAGATAGCGTTAGTAACCGACATCAAAGGTGTATGCAAAGAGTGCGTCACGTTCCATACCACGTAGTAGCCAACAACGCACGCAAGCATAAACACGGTAAAGTGAGACAAAAATACCGGCGGCGCAACAGATGCCATCCAGCCAAACAGGGCAAGTCCACCTGCCAAAATTCCCCATTTTTTCATGGGCGAAGCAGGCGCTTGTTCTTTTTTCACCACCGCAGCTTTTGCAGCAGGCGCGGCTTGCTGAGCGCTGACTTGGATCGGAGGCGCAGGCCAAGTGAGCTCACCTTGCTTGACAATCGTCATGCC
>JBOFXO010000393.1:0-2066 GCA_051654185.1 Vibrionaceae bacterium
TAAAATTATAGAACAAGATCTTAAAATAAGAAGCAGCCAAAATGCAGCGCAAAGCGCACAACTTGCCGATATTATCGTTTTAAGCGTTAAACCGCAGGATATGGCGGCGCTGCTGCAAAGCCTGCCACACATTGAGTGGGAAAAAAAATTGGTGATCAGCATCGCCGCAGGCGTAACCTGTCACTATTTAAGCAAGCTGGCTGGCGCGCCGCTGCACATAGTGCGCGCGATGCCAAATACTCCCGCTATGATTGGCGAAGCGATGAGTGGCCTGTATGCCACGCCCGCTCTTCCTGCCAATTACCGCCAATTTGTAAGCGAGCTGTTTGGTGCAGCGGGTAAAGTGTGCTGGGTTGAGCAAGAGGCCGATATCAATGTTATTATTGCCGCAGCCGGCAGCGCGCCCGCCTACTTTTTCTTATTCATGCAAGCAATGCAAGAAGAAGCGCAGCGCCTTGGCATGAGTGAGCAAAACGCACGGCTACTTGTGCAACAAGCGGCATTGGGCGCTGCGGCACTTGCCAATACGCAGCCAGAGATCTCGTTTGCACAGCTTCGCGAGCAAGTTACATCTAAAGGAGGGACTACCGCAGCCGCCATTGCGGTGTTTGAAAAGGCAAATTTGCAGCAAAACGTGGCGCAAGCAATGCAAGCTGCCATATTAAGAGCCCAAGAGATGGAATCACTTTTTTAAGGTTTTAATAGATGAATTCAATGACTTTTTTGATCAATACCCTGTTTGATCTCTATATCATGATAGTGCTGCTGCGGATCTGGCTACAGTGGGCGCGCGCCGATTTTTACAACCCTTTTAGCCAATTTGTGGTTAAGGCTACGCAACCTGTCATAGCGCCACTGCGCCGCTTTATCCCCGCATTTGGCAATTTCGACACCGCAACCGTCCTTTTTGCTTACCTATTGTGCACGGCGAAATTTTTTGCCTTACAACTTGTTGGCACAGGAGCAATGTTATTTGATCCCGCATTTTTGATCATAGGGCTTATCGCAATGCTCAAAGATAGCGGCGGCTTAATTTTTTGGGTGTTAATTTTGCGCTCGATTTTAAGCTGGATCAGCCAAGGCAGAAGCCCCATTGAATATGTTTTAGCCCAGCTGACCGAGCCTTTGCTTGCACCGGTGCGCCGTGTTATCCCTAGCATGGGTGGCCTTGATCTTAGCGTGCTTGCCGTATTTATCGCCCTGCAGTTTTTAAACTTTTTCATCGGCGATCTACTGCGGCCCTTTTTTGGCAACCTGTGGGCTGCGCTCTAACAATGCCTTGCTACTGGCACAATGCCGACGAGCTTGTCCTCATGCTCTACATTCAACCTAAAGCCAGCGCCGATCGCTGGCTTGGGTTACATGGGGAAGAAATCAAAATCGCCATCACAGCCCCTCCAGCCGATGGCAAAGCCAACAGCCATCTCACCGCCTTTTTAGCCAAGCAATTTAAAGTCAGCAAAAGCGCCGTAACCATCGAAAAGGGACAATTGTGCCGCCATAAGCGCATTCGCATTCAAAGCCCAAATCAGCTACCTGAATTTGTAGCCGCTCTTTTATCGTAAGCAAGCGCTTAATTACGCGCTTTTACCCTCTAGCAACTTTAGGTACACTAACAGCTATCTAAATCTTATAAAAACTCGCCACACGCGGGCGAGCTTTGTCGTTGGGAATATCATGAAAAAAGTAGTGCTTGCAACCAGCAATGCTGGCAAAGTCAAAGAATTATCTAACGCTTTACAAACGTTTGGTTTAAATATCATCGCGCAAAGCGAATTTGGCGTGGTTGACGCCGATGAAACCGGCACTACCTTTATCGAAAACGCAATCATCAAAGCGCGCCATGCAGCAAAACAAACCGGTTTGCCAGCAATTGCCGACGACTCTGGCCTTGAGGTTGACTTTTTAGATGGCGCGCCTGGCGTTTATAGCGCGCGTTTTGCCGGCTTGCAAAGAAGTGACGCCGACAATATCGCTAAGCTTCTTGAAGCGCTACGCAACGCGCCTGCCGAAAAAAGAACCGCACGCTTTCACTGCGCACTTGCTTACATGCGCCACGCAGAAGA
>JBOFXO010000394.1:0-1520 GCA_051654185.1 Vibrionaceae bacterium
GTGCTGATGTCTAAATGTGTGATCATTTAAAATTGCGCCATGAGTATGCATGAAAACTTATATGAGCATGGACCGCAACTGCATGGCTGCTGTTTGCGGCACAGATCTCAAACTGCGCTTTTGAGGAGTAACGCCATTAATTAGTGAAAGCCTTTAAAAACAATAAGTTGGGCAGAAATGTTGAGCAAGGCAAGCCCCCCCTTTTGCTACATAGGAAAACCTGCGACATTGCTGCAGGTCTTTATGTTTCCACCATCAAAGGCGCTGGGCTAAAAACTTAACTGCTGGCATGTCCTTCTTGCTGGTGTTTATCGGGTAGCCGCTTTCAAAATGAGCCGCAAATACACAAAAACATTTTTACACAAGAAATCATTTATGTTATTGATTGTGTGAGTAAAAACACTCACATAAGGGAGTATTTATGCATGTAATCGCTGTTTTAAATCAAAAGGGCGGCTCGGGAAAAACGACTATCGCTACTCATCTTGCCCGCGCCTTGCAAATGGAAGGAGCAGAGGTTCTGTTGGTCGATTCTGATCCACAGGGCAGCGCGCGCGACTGGTCAGCTGTTCGTGATGATCAACCACTAACAGTTGTAGGCATTGATCGCCCCACAATCGACAGAGATCTAAAAAATATCGTACGCAAAGGGTTTGTTGTGATTGACGGGGCGCCGCAAGCATCAGATTTGGCGGTGTCTGCCATCAAAGCAGCTGACTTCATCTTGATCCCAGTTCAACCAAGCCCTTATGATATCTGGGCAACTGCAGATCTTGTGGAGCTGGTTAAACAGCGCATTGATGTTACAGACGGTCGCTTGCAGGCCGCTTTTGTAGTATCTCGAGCAATAAAGGGCACAAGGATCGGCGCAGAAGTGGCTGAGGTGTTAGCGGGCTACGAGCTACCTGTTTTAGACTCTCGCATCATACAACGAGTAAGCTACCCAGGAACAGCCGCAGCGGGAACAACCGTTTTAGACACAGATCCAACAGGGGATGCGGCCGCAGAAATTCGCGCTCTGGCTGCAGAATTAAAACAAAAACTTATTTAAACTTTTAAGGTTTAACGCAAATGAGTAAACAAAAAACATTAACCGCAGGCCGCCCTAGCGCGACCAAAAGCAAAGTCGCAACGCTAGCGAGCTTAGCTGATGAAACTGAAATGAAACGAGTTAATTTTCAACTTTCTGCCGAGCTGCACACCAAACTGAAAGTGTATGCCGCCTCACATGGTAAAAGTATTACTGAAATATTAACCGAGCACGTTGTTAAACTGGCAAATGCGTAATTAAGTAGGCACAACCATACATCAGGAGCCAGAGAAGTAGAGAGCTGAATACGCGCTTTCAAAATGGCCTGTTAAACCAAATTTAAGTGCTTAACGTGACTTCTCACCGCCCTATCAGGCGATGCTTCTTACTTCATTAGCTGTTGCTCGATAGTATCGAGGCTTACGCAGCTTCCATAAGCAGAGACGACCGTCCAGCCGCCTTTAATTCCAGAATGCCTTTATCACGGATA
>JBOFXO010000395.1:0-7551 GCA_051654185.1 Vibrionaceae bacterium
CAGCTTCGCCGTTTTGCCCTAATGTGATGACATCATTGAAAAAACGCTGCTGAGGATCTTGGCTAAGCAGCCCAATAATCACCGCGGTGTTGTTATAGCGCGCTGCGGCATCGATGCGAGCGAGTAGATCGGTGACTTCACTTTCGATAGTAGGAATGGCCGCTTCTGGCCAGATGATCAGATCGGCGTCCCAGTGTTTTCGCGTAAGATCTTGATATAAAAGTAGCGTTGGCCACAGCTGCTCTTGATGCCATTTGAGCTCTTGCTCAACATTACCCTGCACTAGCGCAACGTCTACGCTTGAGTTTTGTGGTGTAACCCATTTGGTGTTGCTGGCTAAAAAGCTGGCTAACAGCAGCACAAGTAGCGGAATGGTCGCTACAATATCGCGGCGCAGCAAGGTATAAGCAATACTGCTGACAAAAAGCATGATAGCCAGCGTTATCCCTTGTACGCCAAGCAGCGGCGCTAATGAGGCAAAGGGACCATCGATCTGGCTATAACCTGGCAAAAGCCACGGAAAACCGGTAAAAAGAATACCGCGCAGCGTGTCTATCAGCACCCATAAACTTGGGATAAACAGCCAGTAATAGCGCTTGTCATCCATCTGAATACGCTGGCTTAGGTAGCCAAATAGCGCAGGATACAGTGACAGATAGCCGACCAGCAGCGTGATCAGTAAAACGCCAATTGGCAGCGGTAATCCGCCAAATTTTTCAATAACGACATAGACCCAGCTGATGCCGGTGCCAAATTGCCCAAGCCCCCAGCCAAAACCTATCCAGCCTGCGCTTTTAGCGGGCTGGTTGGCTAAAAGCAGCAAAAATGCCAGCAATGACAGAAGCATCGCAGGCCAAAAGCTGTAAGGAGCAAAAGCAAAAGTGGCTAAAGCGCCACTTGCTACCGCGAGACAAAATCGTACTCGCGTTAATGAAAAAAAGAAAACGCCGGTGCTCATACGCTCACATTATTACTGTTAGAGGGGTCAACAAGAGAGACCTGCAGCAGTAATATGCGTCGATTATCCGCTGCCGTGACTTTGAAAACAAAATTACCGATGGTGATCTCTTCCCCACGGCTTGGCAGATGGCCAAATGTGGTGATCACAAGCCCGCCGATGGTATCGACTTCTTCATCGCTAAACTCTGTGCCAAATTTTTCGTTGAAAAACTCGAGCGTAGTGAGCGCTTTAACCAGAAAAGTGTTGTGCGCTAGAGGGCGAATTTCTTGCTCTTCGTCATCGTCATATTCATCGTCGATTTCGCCTACGATCTCTTCAAGAATATCTTCGATGGTGACAACGCCTGATACTCCGCCAAATTCATCCACCACGATCGCCATGTGGTAGCGCTCTTCTTGAAACTCTTTGAGCAGACGGTTAACGCGTTTATTTTCAGACACAACCACGGCAGGGCGCAAAATTTCATCGATGTTGAATTCTGCGCTGCTTGGCAGCAGGTAGCGCAGCAGATCTTTAGCAAGCAAAATGCCTTCAACGTGATCTTTATCATGACTTATCACAGGATAACGAGAATGCTGTGCGTCGTTGATAATTTCGACAATTTCAGAAAGAGGTTGGGAGCGGTCAATAGTAATGATTTGTGAACGAGGGATCATAATGTCTCGGATGCGTATTTCTGAAATTTGCATCACCCCCTCGAGCATGTCGCGCGTATCTAGATCGATAAGGTCGTTTTCTTCAGAATCTCGAAATACATCAACTAACGTTTGGCGATCTTTTGGCTCACCACGAAAGCGATTTAAGATCCGTTGTAGCAAAGATTTTTTACTTGAGACGTTTGAGCTTGGTGCGTGATCGTCGTTCATAATTCTCTTGAGTTAAGTTAGGAGGAAAGATCAGTCTTTACTAAGTAGGGGTTATCAAACCCAAGCTGCTCCATGCAAGTTATTTCGAGCGCTTCCATCTCATCTGCTTCATCCTCTTGTATATGATCAAAACCAAGAAGATGCAAACTGCCATGAATAATCATATGCGCCCAGTGTGAAAAAATCGATTTATTTTGTTCTTTAGCTTCTTTTTCAACAACTTGTCTGCAGATAACGAGGTCACCTAGCAGATCCAGTTCAATTCCTGGCGGCGCTTCAAAAGGGAACGATAGCACATTTGTCGGCTTATCTTTGCCACGATAAGTAAAATTAAGCATTTGACTTTCAGATTCATCGACAATGCGCACAGTAATTTCAGCTTGTTTGCAAAAAGGTTCTACTGCTTTGATAAACCAAAGGGTGAAAAGTTCGTGCGATGGCAGTGAATTTTCATCGTCACAAGCAATTTGCAAATCAATAACATAACTCATGATTTAACCTCGCTGGGTGCGATAGCATTTTTGGTCAATTCGGCAAAATTGATATCACTGGTTTGTTTTTTATTGTGCAGGTCCCAAAGATCATAAGCTTGCACGATACGCGCAACAACCGGATGGCGCACAACGTCATCGGCTTGGAAAAAATTAAAGCTGATGTCATTCACGTTGCGCAGCACTTCGATAGCGTCACGCAGCCCTGAACGCGCGCCGCGCGGCAGATCGACTTGCGTAATATCCCCAGTGATCACAGCACGGCTGTTAAAACCGATGCGCGTAAGGAACATTTTCATCTGCTCGACGGTGGTATTTTGGCTTTCGTCCAAAATAATGAAGGCATCATTGAGCGTGCGTCCGCGCATATAGGCAAGTGGCGCGACTTCGATAACGTTGCGCTCGATAAGCTTTTCTACACGCTCAAAGCCGAGCATTTCAAAAAGAGCGTCGTACAACGGGCGCAGATAGGGGTCAACTTTTTGGCTTAGATCGCCTGGTAAAAAGCCCAGTTTTTCGCCCGCTTCAACGGCTGGGCGCGTCAGCAAAATGCGCCTTACTTCTTGGCGCTCAAGCGCATCAACGGCTGCGGCCACCGCAAGGTAAGTTTTACCCGTGCCGGCAGGGCCTATGCCAAAGGTAATGTCGTGGGTCACGATATTGGCAACATATTGCGCTTGGTTTGGCGTACGCGGCTTGATCACCCCTTTTTTTGTCTTGATGTAGATCTCTTTGCCGTATTCGTGCTTTTGCTCAGTGCGCTGCTCTAAAACGCCGCTTTGCTTGATAGCAAGGTGAATTTGCTCAGGCTCAAGATCGGGCTGCTTATTTTTAACCGGCGCCGTTTCTACATAGAGATTTTTTAAAATTTCAAGGGTGGCGTGCGCCTGCGCTCTTTTACCTACCACGGTAAATTGGTGGCCAAGGTTGTTAATTTTAACGCCAAGCCTGCGCTCTAGCAGTTTTAAGTTGTCGTCAAACGGGCCACACAAGCTTGCTAAGCGCTTGTTATCTATCGGGGATAATTCTATTTCGAGTGAAACGATATTGTTCAAAGTCTGCTCTCTGTCGTGTTTTAATTTGGGGGACAAGCCCCCAAGATATGCACTTTCAATTTAATGCGTTACGGCGTGTAGACGGCGACACCTAACTCATCTTCGCGTGTTACTTGCGCTTTTGCCGTAATTTGTGAAGGGCTGATCTGCTGGCGCAAATTCATCTGCGCTTCGGTGCGCAGCACTTCGCCGCGTAACGAATTAGGGAAGACCTCAACAATTTTGACATCGACAAATTGCCCGATAAGCTCAGGTGAGCCAGAAAAGTTAACCACACGGTTATTTTCAGTGCGTCCGCGCAGCTCCATCAGATCTTTTTTCGATGGACCTTCGACTAAAATGCGCTGCTCGCTGCCGAGCATGCGGCGTGAATAGTTCATCGCTTGATGGCTGATCTGCTGCTGCAGGTGGTATAAGCGCTCTTTTTTCACCTCTTCTGCCGTTTCATCAGCCATGTCAGCGGCCGGTGTGCCAGGGCGTGGCGAAAAGATAAAGCTAAAGCTCATGTCAAAATTGATGTCACGAATAAGCGCCATGGTTGCGGCAAAATCGGCATCAGTTTCACCAGGAAATCCGACAATAAAATCAGAGCTGATCGCGATATTGGGGCGTACGGCGCGCAATTTGCGAATTTTTGATTTGTATTCAAGCGCGGTGTGCGGCCGTTTCATCAGCGATAAAATACGATCGGAACCGCTTTGTACCGGCAGGTGTAAAAAGTCAACAAGCTCTGGCGTATCGCGATACACCTCGATGATATCATCAGTAAATTCAATAGGATGGCTTGTGGTATAGCGAATGCGATCGATGCCATCAATTGCTGCAACGTAGCGTAACAGCTCGCTAAAGCGGCAAATTTCGCCATCAAAAGTGCTGCCGCGATACGCGTTAACATTTTGCCCAAGCAGGTTGACTTCGCGCACGCCTTGCTCAGCAAGGGTAGCAATTTCAAAGAGCACGTCGTCAAGCGGACGGCTAACTTCTTCGCCGCGTGTATAGGGTACAACGCAGTAAGAGCAATATTTCGAGCAGCCTTCCATGATAGAAACAAAGGCGGTGGGCCCTTCGGCGCGCGGCTGCGGTAAATTATCAAATTTTTCGATTTCAGGGAATGAAACGTCAATGACCGGCGCTTGCAAATTGCGCGATTGTGCGATCATTTGCGGTAAACGGTGTAAGGTTTGCGGTCCAAAAATAACATCGACAAAAGGCGCGCGCTCGCGAATGTGGTCGCCTTCTTGCGTCGCAACGCAGCCACCGACGCCAATGACCAGCTCAGGATTTTTCTCTTTGAGCGTTTTCCAGCGTCCAAGTTGGTGGAATACCTTTTCCTGCGCTTTCTCGCGGATAGAGCAGGTATTTAGCAGTAATAGATCAGCCTCTTCTGGGATCTCTGTGAGCTCATAGCCGCCAGTTGCGTTTAGCAGTTCGGCAATTTTAGATGAATCGTACTCGTTCATCTGACAGCCCCAGGTTTTGATCAGCAGTTTTTTTGCCATGGTCCAATTGCTCGTCGTCAATAAAAAAGCTACCGCCAGCGCTGTGGCTTGGCGTTGTGAATTGGGCGTATTGTACTGCTTTCGCCGCACGGCTGCCAGTGCGCACATTGGCTCTTTTGTGCATTAACTTAGCGCTACAAATTTAGTTATACTCTCTTTTTTGCAAGGGGCGGGCTGATGCAAATTTTCGATGTGATAGTGGTCGGCGGCGGAATGACTGGCGCTGCATGCGCGTTAGGTCTTGCGCAGCAAGGCAAGCAAGTGGCGCTGGTTGAAGAAAAATTGCCGGCGGCGTTTACGGTGGGTGAGCCGTGGGATCTGCGGGTGTCGGCGCTGTCGAGCGCGTCGGTGGCGCTTTTACAACAGCTTGGCTGCTGGCCGCTGATTTTAGCCATGCGCGTCTCACCTTATCAGTATGTGAAGGCATGGAGCGTGCCAGAGCGCGCGCTGACATTTAGCGCGCAAGAGTTTGCTTTGCCTCAATTGGGCTTTATTGTCGAAAATCGCATTGTGCAGCTGGGCTTGTGGCAAAAGATCAGCGCTGAGCCGCGCGTGACCTGTTTTACCTCTGTCAGTGTGAATGCTTTTTTACGCCAAGAAGATAAAAATTTGCTGCATCTTTCAAGTGGTGAAAGCATTAGCGCGCCGCTGATCGTCGGCGCCGATGGTAGTGCTTCTAAAATGCGTGCTTATGCCGGTGTTGGCTGTGTCAGTGCGGACTACGATCAGCACTGTTTACTGGCTAACGTGCAGCTTACACAGCCTGCGCTTGGCACTTGGCAGTGGTTTTCACCCGATGGTGCGCGCGCTTTGTTGCCGCTGGGCAATTCACAAGCTTCGCTGGTTTGGTACGATAAACCTCAAGTTATTGATGAGTTAAGTGCGCTTTCTCCTTTAGCCCTTACG
Organism: Vibrionaceae bacterium; assembly: GCA_051654185.1. Lineage (GTDB taxonomy): Bacteria > Pseudomonadota > Gammaproteobacteria > Enterobacterales > Vibrionaceae > Enterovibrio. The sequence continues at coordinate 5,779 of JBOFXO010000395.1, forward strand.
CAGGCGATAGAGCGCCATTTTCCGTCGGATCTTGGCCATTTTTCACTGTTAGCGCACGGTAAATTTGCCCTGAGCAAGCAACATGCGCTGCGTTATCATCAACATGGTGTGGTGTTGGTTGGTGACGCTGCGCATACCATCCATCCGCTTGCCGGACAAGGCGTTAATTTGGGATTTAAAGATGTCGCCGCACTGCTTAAGGTTTTACAATCAGCGCCACAGCCGCTTGAGCATGCGCAAGATCTTGCTAGCCGTTTAGCGCTAGAGAAATCTTTAAATGCGTATCAACGAAGGCGGCTGCCGGACAATTTGGCCATGCAAGCTGCAATGGATGTTCTGTATCGCTATTTTCGCGGTGATACAATGTTAAGCCGTGCTATTTTCACGCTGTTTTCTCGCAATCAAATGTTAAAAAAGCAGGCGCTGCAGCTGGCGCAAGGGCTCTATTTTTAGCCGCTAACTTTTCTTTGGTATTTGCGCAAAAAATGCGAGAATCGCGCTTTTTTACAGGCGATGAGCATGAGTTATTCTCTTGAAAGTCAGATCATTGAGCGCCAGCTTGCCTTTTTTAGCGATAAAAAAGTACTGGTAGCCGGCGAGCTTAATGACACTTTTGCCGAAGAGTTGGCTAAAACGGCCGCAGGCGTTAGCGTATTTTGTACCAATTTTATTTACGCGCAGCAGATGCAGGCGCGCTCGACTGTGGCAGTCCATTTTGGTGAGCAATTTGTCAGCGACGAAGAGTTTGATCTGCTGCTGCTTTATTGGCCGAAAACTAAGGTGCTTGCGCAATACCTGCTTGCCATGTTGCTGCCTAAATTAAAGGCCAATGGTGAAGTTGTGATCGTTGGTGAAAACCGCAGCGGTATTAACAGCGCGCCTAAAATGTTTGCCCCTTTTGGCAAGCTTGCTAAACGTGATGCCGCGCGCCATTGCAGTTTTTATTGGGGAGAATGCGATAACACCCCGCCGCCTTTTGTTTTTGAGGATTGGTTTAGTCAATATCCGCTTAAATTTGGTGAGTATGCGCTGTTAGTGCGCGCTTTGCCTGGCGTGTTTAGTCAAAAAGAGCTAGATAGCGCGACGCACTTGCTGCTAGAAAATCTGCCCGATATGCAAGGAAGTGCGCTTGATTTTGGCTGTGGGGCGGGCGTAATTGGCTGCGCGATTTTACAGCGCTTTAAAGATTGCCGCGTAGACATGGTCGATATCGATGCACTTGCTATCGCATCTGCAAAAGAGACGCTGCGCGTCAATCAGCTGACCTCTAATGTTTTTTGCTCCAACGTTTATAGCCATGTCGCTGGCAAATATAACCACATTGTGAGTAATCCGCCTTTTCACGCAGGGCTTAAAACCAGCTATGTTGCGAGCGAACAATTTTTGCAGCAAGTGGGTAGCCATTTATTGCCGAATGGCACACTTACCATCGTGGCGAATAATTTTTTACGTTACGCTCCGTTCATTGACGCGGCGCTTAATGATTGTCAGGTGATTGCAAAAAGCAGCAAATTTTCGGTTTATCAGGCGACGCACGCTTAGCAGCGAGTCTAAACGGCAGCGCAGGTTGCCGTTAAATGGGCAGTGGCTTTTGTGCTTAATGGTGGTTATTCGAATAAAATTTTGAGTATGCTATAGCATTTTATTTTGCAGAGTATTGGCATTAGTTTGCCTAAAACGGGCGAGAAATTGCAAGTAATGAGGGGAAAGTGTGAGGGTTGGATTAAATGGTCGGACTGACTGGATTTGAACCAGCGACCCCTGACACCCCAT
>JBOFXO010000396.1:0-1311 GCA_051654185.1 Vibrionaceae bacterium
GCAAAGGCGCTATCATGCGACTGGGTGATGATAAAACATTAGATATTGCAACGGTTTCTACAGGCTCATTGTCGTTAGACATTGCCCTTGGCGCGGGCGGTTTGCCATACGGGCGAATTGTTGAAATTTATGGTCCTGAATCTTCTGGAAAAACAACGCTTGCGCTGCAAGTTATCGCGCAGGCGCAAAAGCAGGGTAAAACTTGCGCTTTTATTGATGCAGAGCATGCACTTGATCCGGTTTATGCGCGCAAATTGCAAGTAGATGTTGATGAATTGCTGTTGTCACAGCCTGATCACGGCGAGCAGGCGCTCGAAATTGCCGATGCATTAGTGCGAAGCGGCGCGGTGGATGTGATAGTGGTCGACTCAGTGGCGGCGCTTACTCCTAAAGCGGAGCTTGAAGGTGAAATGGGCGACTCGCACATGGGCTTGCAAGCGCGCATGCTTTCGCAAGCGATGCGCAAACTTACCTCAAACATTAAACATTCCAATACGTTAATGATTTTTATTAACCAGATCCGCATGAAAATTGGTGTGATGTTTGGCAATCCTGAAACAACAACAGGAGGCAACGCGCTTAAATTTTATGCGTCAGTGCGGCTTGATATCCGCCGTGTGGGCGCAGTAAAAGAAGGCGAAGAGGTGATTGGCAATGAAACGCGCGTCAAGGTGGTGAAAAATAAGATCGCCGCGCCTTTTAAGCAGGCTGATTTTCAAATTTTGTACGCGCAAGGGATCAATCGTCAAGCGGAGCTGCTTGATTTAGGTGTAAAGCATGGTTTTATTGAAAAATCAGGCGCTTGGTATAGTTATCAAGGGCAAAAAATGGGACAAGGTAAAGCGAGCGCGTGTCAATTTTTAAAAGAAGATCTGCAACTTGCCGATCTGCTTGAAAAAGAGCTACGAAAAGCTTTACTTGGTGATGGCGCTAATTTAGCTAAGAAAAATGTGGCGCACAATGCGAACAATGAATACGACGCTGGTGAAGAAGCCCTAAATCACGAGCGCGAACGCTTTGATGAGGGGGATCTTTGAAAGCAAGCTGCCGCAATCATGCATTGCGACTTTTAGCTATGCGTGATCACAGCGAAAAAGAGCTGCAGCAAAAATTGCAAAAAAAGCAGTACGATGAGGTACAAATTGCTGAGGCTATCAGCTTTTGTCAAAAAAACGGCTGGATTGACGAGCAGCACATAGCCGAAAATTTTTTGCAGCAGTGTGTGGTAAAAGGTTATGGCTTGCTAAGAATTTGCGCGCAGGCCGCGCAAAGGGGAATTGATGCAAACAGTCTGGCCTTTGCGGTGGAAAA
>JBOFXO010000397.1:0-2318 GCA_051654185.1 Vibrionaceae bacterium
TGATCAACGACCCTTATCTCGATGGAAGCTGTCAGCTGCGTGAAGGGCTGTTTGCTGCGCGCAAATTTTTGGTGGAAGTCAATGAGCTAGGATTGCCGGTCGCTACAGAGTTTTTAGACATGGTGGTTGGGCAATACATCGCTGATCTGATTGCGTGGGGCGCAATTGGCGCCCGCACAACCGAGTCACAAATTCACCGCGAGATGGCATCAGCGCTGTCGTGTCCTGTGGGCTTTAAAAATGGCACCGAGGGCAATATTGGCATCGCTTTAGATGCTATTCGCTCAAGCCAAACGTCGCACCTTTTTTGCTCGCCAGATAAAAATGGCGTAATGACCATCTATCGCACCGCGGGTAACCCGTTTGGCCACGTGATTTTGCGCGGTGGGCTAAAGCCAAACTATGATCGCGAAGTGATTGAAAGCACGGCGCAAGCGCTAAAAGATTGTGGGCTAAATGCGCGTTTGATTGTTGATTTTAGCCATGCAAACTGCGGGCGCCAATTTAAACGCCAGCTTGATGTGGCGCGTGATGTCTGTCAGCAGCTTATAGAAGGTAATGAGGCTATCGCAGGCGTTATGGCGGAGAGCTTTTTGGTTGAAGGCTGCCAGCAGGTTAATAAAGATGAGCTTGATAAGCTGGTCTACGGTCAGTCTATTACTGATCCTTGCCTTGGCTGGGATGACACCATTATTTTACTTGAAATGCTGTCGCATGCGGTCGCGCAGCGTAATCAAACTGTTTAATTTGGAATTTGGGAGAGTTTATGCCCTCGTTTGATATTGTTTCAGAAATCGATTTGGCGGAAGTTAAAAATGCGGTAGAAAACGCGAAGCGTGAGCTTGCTACGCGCTTTGATTTTCGTGGTGTAGAAGCCTCATTTGAGCTGGTAAAAGATGTGGTGAAAGTGTCTGCTGAGGCGGAGTTTCAGATCACTCAAATGCTCTCTATTTTGCGTGGCAATATGGTTTCACGTGGCATAGATGCCCGTGCCGTTGAGCCTAAAGAAGTGGTGCATTCGGGCAAAACCTTTACGCAAAACGTGCAATTTAAAAATGGCATCGAGAGTTTGCTGGCAAAAAAAATTGTGAAAATGATCAAAGATTCTAAGTGTAAGGTGCAAGCGCAAATTCAAGGCGAGCAGCTGCGCGTAATAGGAAAAAAACGTGATGATTTGCAAGAAGTTATTCAATTGGTAAAAACGGCTGATCTTGGTCAACCATTTCAATTTACTAATTTTCGTGACTAATAAATTTTGCATTTATTTATAAGATGAAACCATATATGGGCATTCAATGAGAATGCCTATTTTTTTATTATGGGTTCCTTTTCGTTCGCAATATACAAGACAGTTTTTTTCCTATAATTTAGAGTTATTTTTCTCTTGTTATCTATTTGATATTTGCAAATTATGCTGCGAATTCGCCGATATTTTTTGATTTTTTTGTCCGTTTTATTGTTGACTGTCTTTGCAATTATCAGCCTTGATCGCTGGGTCGCAAGTTTTGGTATTGGACGAATATATTATTCTATTGATGAAGTACCAACGCGAAAAATTGGTTTGGTATTAGGGACAAGTAAATATATTGGTAGGATCGTAAATCGATTTTATAGCTATCGTATAGAAGCTGCAAAAGAGCTTTATCAAAATGGCAACGTAACCGTATTATTGCTAAGCGGGGATAATGCGCACCGCTCTTATAATGAGCCGTGGGCGATGAAACGCGACATGATCAAGGGCGGAGTTGCCGATCAGCATATAGTGCTTGATTATGCGGGGTTTAGAACGCTAGATTCTGTGGTGCGCGCAAAAGAAGTGTTCAAAGCCAATGAATTCATGCTGATCACACAAGCGTTTCATTGCGAGCGCGCTCTGTTTATTGCTTTAAACAGCAATATTGATGCGATTTGTTTTGCGGTGCCAAGTCCAAAGGGAAGCGCGGGGCTTACTATTCGCTTACGGGAAATTTTAGCGCGCGTTAAAGCGGTATTAGATATTTATTTGCTTGATCAAAAACCTAAGTTTTTAGGAGAAACGCAGCAAATAATTATTGAGCCGCCAATTATGCAAAGTCCTATTTCACAGAAAAACTCATAAAGGTCGTTGCGAACTTTACAATACGTGAAAAAACGTGATATGCCCTATTAATTATATTCACTTAAAATGAACTAATGACTAAAATCCTAAGTAACTTCAGATCGCCTTTTTATAATTTAGTAAAAAGGTTGCATTTATCCGTTGAGATGTAGGATTAAATAATGAAAAAACAATGGTTTGCTCTTCCACTATTATTAGTAGCGTTTGTTAGCGCCGCTAA
>JBOFXO010000398.1:0-1242 GCA_051654185.1 Vibrionaceae bacterium
AGCAGGCCTTACCGCAGCACGCGGCGGCACCCTTGCGCAAATAGAAAATGCGGCCGAAATTGCCATGGAGCACAACCTTGGCTTACCCTGCGATCCTATCAGCGGGCTTATTCAGATCCCCTGCATCGAACGCAACTGCATGGGTGCAATTAAAGCCATTAACGCGGCGCGCCTTGCCCTTAGCAGCGACGGCGAGCATCACATATCCCTTGATGATGTGATCGAGATGATGAACGATACCGGGCTTAATATGATGGCGCGCTACAAAGAGTCATCCTCCGTGGTCAGCGGCGATAATAATATCCCCATTAATATTATTATTTGCTGAGCCTAACTGCCCAGCCACTGCTGCCACACCGCCTCAACGGCTGCAAATACCGCCTTAAAGGAAGACTCAGCAGCAGGCGGCAAAGCTTCGCTCAGGCCCGCATTCGGATCGGCTTGCAGCAAGCTAACACGGTGGATTTCAGTGCGCAGGCAAAGGTAAGCTGATTGCAAACTTTGCACCTGCGCAGCATCGACAATTTCGTGCAAGGCCAAATCATCCAAAATCCGCATATTGTCAGACCAAGTCGCAATTTTTGGCACTTTATGGGCAAAGGCTAGCACCCAAAATTGCGCTAAAAATTCGATATCAATGATCCCGCCACGCCCTTGTTTTAAGGTAAACAGCCAATACTGCAGCGATGATTTATCAGCCGGAGCGCGCTGATGTTCACGCATTTTTTGCCGCATCGCGTGCACTTGCTCTTTGAGCGTTTCTAAAGCGCGCGGCGTGCACAAGATCTCCTCGCGCAAGGCTTCAAACTGCTGGCACATTTTTTCATCACCAAAAATAGCACGCGCGCGCACCAATGTTTGATGCTCCCACGTCCATGCCTTTTCTCGCTGATAATTAGCAAAAGACGCCATTGAGGTGATCAAAAGCCCCGCCTCTCCCGATGGTCTAAGGCGCATATCCAGCTCGTACAAAACGCCGGCTGCAGTTCTTGCCGCAAAAAGATGCACGATGCGCTGCGCAAGGCGCAGGTAAAATTGCTGCGCGGAGATAGATTTTGCGCCATCGCTCATTTCATCATCTTGGGCATCATACAAAAAAACCAGATCAAGATCGGAAGCGTAACCTAGCTCAATACCACCAAGCTTACCGAACGCCAGCACCATAAAACCGCGCCGTCCGCAATTAGCCAAATGGGCCGGCTCGCCATATTTAGCGCGCATCTGCAGCCATGTTTGCTCCAC
>JBOFXO010000399.1:0-9422 GCA_051654185.1 Vibrionaceae bacterium
TCATGATCTTACCAAGCAGCATGCGCCCTTGCTCGCCACCTGACAAGACCTGCACAGATTTTCGAATGTCATCTTGTGAGAAAAGCATGCGCCCTAAGAAGCTGCGCACAGTTTGCTCGTCATCATTTTCTTGACGCCATTGTCCCATCCAGTCTAGCAAGTTGAGATCATTAGCAAATTCATCGCTATGATCTTGCGCGTAATAGCCGATATTGCTATTTTCTGACCACTTATAGCTTCCCGTTTTAGGCGCAAGCACACCGGCAAGAGTATTTAGAAACGTCGTTTTTCCCACACCGTTTTCGCCAATAATGGCGACACGCTCACCGACTTCAAAAATAGCGCTGAATTTTTCAAACAGCGTACGCTCAAAGCCTTGGCTTAAATTTTCCACTTCAAGCGCATTGCGATAGAGCACTTTTGATTGCTCAAAGCGAATAAAAGGATTTTGCCGACTCGAAGCTTTAACTTCGTCAAGCTTGATCTTATCAATTTGCCGAGCGCGCGATGTCGCTTGTTTTGCTTTTGAGGCGTTCGCGGAAAAGCGTGCGACAAAGGTCTGTAATTCGGCAATTTGTGCTTTTTTCTTTGCATTATCAGTCAGCAAACGTTCGCGAGCTTGCGACGCAGCTGTCATGTACTCATCATAATTGCCGGGGTAGACCCTCAGCTCACCGTAATCAAGATCGGCCATGTGTGTGCAGACGCTGTTTAAAAAGTGGCGATCGTGCGAGATGATGATCATGGTACAGTTTTTCGCGTTAAGCGTCTCTTCTAACCAACGAATGGTATTAATATCAAGGTTGTTGGTTGGCTCATCAAGAAGCATGATGTCCGGATCGGCAAATAAAACTTGTGCTAGCAGCACCCGCAGTTTCCAGCCAGGCGCCACTTCACTCATCGGCCCAAAATGCTGTGTCACCGGGATCCCGACCGACAACAGCAGATCACCGGCTTTTGCTTCAGCCATATAGCCATCAAGCTCGGCAAATTGCACCTCAAGATCGGCCACTTTCATGCCATCTTCTTCACTCATGTGCTCTAAGGCATAAATACGGTCGCGCTCTTGCTTGATCTGCCAAAGCTGCTTGTGGCCCATGATCACGGTGTCAATAACGCTAAACATTTCATAGGCAAATTGATCTTGGTTAAGCTTAGCGACACGCATGTTAGGCTCAACGCTTACATTGCCGTGCGTTGGAGAAAGATCGCCGCTTAAGATCTTCATAAATGTAGATTTTCCGCTGCCGTTGGCACCGATCAGGCCATAACGGTTACCTTCCCCGAATTTGACTGAAATGTTTTCAAAAAGCGGTTTTGCGCCAAACTGCTGGGTGATATTGGCTGTACTGATCACAATGTTACCTCAAGTGAAAATAGACGTGCAGCAACTTCGCTGCTCAATTGCAAACTGAGCAAAATAATCAAAGCGAGCGCGAGTAGCAAGCTGTATCGCGCTGAGATGAAAATTTAATTATTTTAACCTTGTTGCAGCATGAGCTGTTTAAGGCGATGATGGGTAAATTTGCAGCTAACTGATTGAAAAAAATTACAATGCGTTAATTAGCGTTTTGCGCTGATCAGCAAATGGACTTTGCTCAGCAAGCCAAATGTCAGCAAAAGCGGTTGCTAGCATGCGATCATCGAGTACGCCGTAAGCGCTAGAGACGCCCCCATGCGGCTGATAAAAAAACAATCCTACCTCGGCGCCACTTTGTAGCTCTAAAACGTAAATGAGCCGGTCCCCTTTTTTAAAATCAGGCCAAATGCCAGACATCAAAGTGCGCCATTTTTCAATCTGCTCTGGCGCAAAACGAAGCAGCTCAAATTGCTTAATAATGTGCTGTGCAAAAGTATCGGCGTCAACATCGCGTTTATAGGTCAGCGCAAGAGCAAGAGGGGGGGTTAAATATTCAAATTTTCCTGAAGGGGTATACAATGCCCCGTCATAAATTTTTCGCAAGCTCCATTTATAACTGGCACTCCCCACTAAATTCCAATCATTCCAATAATCGCTTTCGCAAGCGATACTATTTTGCGCAGGAAGCATAAAGAGTAACAATAATAAAAATAACTTTTTAAATAAATTAATTTTTGAAGAAAGATTAAACAACATTACAACTCCTTACTTTAAAACTAAAAACATAATATATTGAAGTTGTTGCTTCCTTATTTAAGAAATGAAATAACGATAACATCTAATAAATTTACATTATGTTAAAACTGTTTTTTATTGGTCAACAAACTGTTACAATTAGTTTTTAATTGCTATTAAATTTTAATCATTTAATAACAAATAAATTTATAAAATAAAAGAGAAAGTTGCTTAGTTGTTAGAAAACTGGCAGCAAATTCGCATTTCTTTATTTTTATTCTAAATAAAAAATATGCTATACCACATAATAATGACAAAACTTGAAAATAGATATTATTTTTTTTCTAAAGCATTAACTAAATTTTGTTGTGGAAAAAGTAATAGAAGAAATAACGCTTTTAAAGATGTTTTCCATTTAATTGGCACATGAATTGCCATTTTTCTTTTAATTAACCCTTTGCGAATAATATGCGCGGTGCGTTCAAAAGCCGGCTGTTTGTTATCAGGCGTGTATTGAGAAAAATCAACGGTGATCAGCGTAAAAAAAACTTTTTTCGCTTTTAATTCTACAAAAATCGGCCGGACAAAGTTGGCAAGCGCGGCAGAAATGTCCTTGCTATTTTTCATGTCGGCCTCAAAGTCACAAGAGTGCAAAATGGCCAGCTGACTGCCCGGTTTAAAATTATCTTTCATCGCATCAATGCTGTGATAAATATGTTGATAGCCCGCGCCTACCACATTTTGTTCACGGTGTTGACTGCCGCTGTTTACAGCTGAGGACGGCGTACTAAAAATCATCAGATCAAAGGGGGCAAGCTGCTTTAGCCGCAGCTGACAATTTTTATCATGGGGAATGAATGTGATGTCTTGAAATTGTTCAATTAAATAGGTTAAAGCGACGGTCTGTGTCCCGCACACATACACCTTCCATCCATTGCAGGCATAACCTTGCGCAAGCTCAAAGCAAACCTCTAAATGTGCTCCGGTGATCAGTACTCGCTTCATTTTTATCGCCTTTTTTCAGTAATGCTAGGTCGGATGAGGGGGCTGCAGCCTATTTATCTTTTGATAGCGATCACCTATCGGGGAAAGTTACAACTAAACGGCGTAGGCTTAAGCAAGATAGCGGTGCATAGCGCAAGTAATTTGAGCAACATATTCATTTAAATGGCTAAAATTTACGCGAAATTGCAGCTGATAAAATTCAATACGTTTACTTTTTCTCATTTCAAGCTCAGCTACCGCTTATGCTAACTGCTTGAGCTAGTATAAGATTTTCGTATTTCATATTAAATACAAAACATGTTTCAGTAACGAATTAGGCATAGCAATATTTTTTTAAAAACAACCACAAAGCCGCAGCGTTATAGCCGTTAAAAAAATAGAAATTACAAATAGTTGTGCTTATTTGTACTGGCAAAACTTATTTTTTATTCAAATTGTTTTTTATTTAACCGCTTAAGTTTTCTTTTTAACGCTGCGCTTCTTATAAGCTTATGCCGGCGAAAAGGATACAGCTCCCATTGTGGTGGTTTGGGGGTAGAAAAGTATGCACCGCCTTTGTAAGGTGAATAGCTGCATTTTAACTTGCAGATAAGATTGAACTTTGGCACGGATCGAAAACAAGTAGGAGATTGTATGCACTATCGCTCTATTTTTACAATGGGAATTGCAGGAGTGGCGCTGCTAAGCCCGCTCGCACAAGCTGCGACCGAATACACTGGCGACAAGGTGCAAGGCGTGCCTGTTATTTCGTCTTTAGATGTAGCGGATCTCACACTTGGTACTCACCGTTTTATGTTTGAAGGCGTTGAAACTGGAACGGGGCAGCGCTGGTATGTGCCCATTATGGTTGCTAAAGGCGCCGCTGATGGGAAAAAAGTGCTGCTGCAAGCCGGCGTGCATGGCGATGAGCTTAATGGCGTTCGCATCTTGCAACACGCAATGGAAATGCTTGATCCCACTAAAATGAGTGGCAGCGTTGTGGCCGTTATTGGCCCAAACCGCTCCGGTATTGAACGCGTAGCACGCACTTGGTCCATCGCAACCGATGGCGGCGAGCTTATCGATTACAATCGCGTGCATCCTGGCAAAGAGAGTGGTAATGCCGCTGAGCGTCAAGCGTGGCTGATGTGGAATAAAGTTTATAAGGGCAATGCTGATTTCGTTATCGATTATCACACCCAATCAACAGGTACCGCCTACCCATTTTTTATCTACGCCGATTATCGTAATGCTGATGCCAAAATAATGGCTGAGCTTTTCCCTGCCGATCAAATCAAAAAAGATCCGGGCGAGTCTGGCACGGTCGAGACCTCTTTTATTGAAAATGGTATTCCGGCTATCACTGTTGAACTGGGACAGCCGCGCATTTATCAGCAAGATCTTGTTGATAGAGGATTGCAAGGGGCGCTCAATGTGCTGGCGCACTACAAGGTGATCGAGCGAAAAATTGGCGCAACGGCGCACACGCAAAAAAGTTATATCGGCAATGAAATGAGCTCAATCCGCGCAACCACGGGTGGATTTGCAGAGATTTTAGTCAAGATTGGTGAAGACGTGAAAAAAGGGCAAAAGGTTGCGCTGCAGCGTAACGCCTTTGGCGATGTGGTCGCGCAGTACACAGCGACCATGGATGGCAAAGTGCTATCTGTTGCGACAGATGTGGTACGTGAGCCTCGAGCGCTTTTAGTCAGGATCTTAGGACAAAACCCTGAAGCAAGTTGTGCTGACGGCTGTTAATTTTTTTAAGTATCTGCAGATGCTTATGAAGTGCATCTGCGGGTTTTGCGCCTTTAAGCTTCACTTTTAAGGGGCAGCTGCTTTTCTTTTTCTTTCGCTTGCTTAAACAATTCTACAGCCCGCTTGCTCGCGATATTATGATCCACCACCGGTTTAAAATAGTTCAGCGGCATATTTTGTTTTTCAGCCCAGCAGTGCGGCTCATGCAGGGCGTGCTCAGGCAAAGGAGTCAACTCTTTAACCCATGCACGAATAAAGCGGCCTTTAGGATCAAAACGCTTACTTTGTAAAAGCGGATTCATAATGCGAAAATAGGGCTGTGCATCTGCGCCTGTCGAAGCACACCATTGCCAGCCGCCATTGTTAGAGGCAAAATCGCCATCTATCAATTGTGACAAGAAATAACGCTCGCCCCAGCGCCAATCGATGTGCAGATCTTTAACTAAAAAGCTGGCCACCACCATACGCAGCCGATTGTGCATCCAGCCGGTCTCTTTAAGCTGCCGCATCGCAGCATCAATAATGGGAAAGCCCGTTTTGCCTTGTTTCCAGCGTTCAAAAAGCAGCTCATTGCGCTGCCACTTAATGCTATCCGTCCAAGCAGCAAACGCTTTTCCTTTACTGATACTGGCGTGATGAGCGCTGATCTGCTGATAAAAATCACGCCAAATCAACTCCGACAGCCAAACCGAAGGGCCGGTCTTTTGCTCGCTGAGCACATGAGGGAATTCGGCTAGTAGCCTTGCTAGACACTGACGTGGCGAGAGCGCACCGATCGCAAGATAAGGAGAGAGCAGGCTTGTCGCATGGCAGTGAGGAAAATCGCGGTCAATATGGTATTGCGTGATCCGAAAGCTGCAAAAATCGTTGAGGCGCTGCAAGATAGTGCGATCATCAACCGGCCAGTTGATGGAGTCACGCCTAGGATAGCGAAAATCAAACTCTTTATTATGATTTTTTTGCAACAAGAATTGTGTTTCGCGATCAGGTATCACCGCAAGCGGCGTGCCAATGGGCGCTAGATCCGTTTGCACAAGCGATTTTAAATAGGCGTTTTTAAATGGCGTAAAAATACGGTACGGCTTGCCCTCACCCGTTTTAATGGCATCTGGTGCTAGCAGACTTTTTTGCTCGTAGCTGTGCAGCCTTGTGCCGGTTAAGCTCAGGCGCCCCGCAAGCGCATTATCTCGGTCTAACTCATTGAATTCGTATTCTTTTGTGCAATAGACATCCTTGATCTGATATTTTTGGCATAGATTGACCACAATATCGTGCGTGTCTGCGTAGTAAGGGACGGTACGAACGAGCAGCGGGATGTTTAGCGCTTCAAGCTCTTGTTTTAAAATCAATAGCCTGCGGTGGATAAGGTCAACTTGTATCGGAGCGCAAGCATGCTCGTGCCACTGCTTTGGCGTTGCAATATAGATAGCAATGACAGGTTCGTTGCATTGACAAGCGCTCGTTAGCGCATGGTTATCTTTGATCCGTAAATCTTTTCTAAACCAAACCATTTTCATTCGCACTATCTCCTTGCCGCTATTTTTAGATCATCCCTGCAGCGCTACAACTCACTATAGAATAAAAGTGAAATATGCATGCAAGTTTTAGCGTCTTATATTTGACAAGATATGCACAAGATAAGGAATAAATTCTAATAAAAATAGAGCCTTGGCAATAAGCCAAGGCAAAAGAAAGCTTAAGGAGCCGCTTCTACATTTGGGGTGAGCAGCGCTTGATCGATTTGCAGCTCAAAAGCCTTAAGGCGTTTGTAAATGGACATTAATTCCACCACGGTGCTCCAAGAGTGCACGAGAAATTGAAATGATTCTTCAACTCGCCCAAAGGCGCGCAGGATCTGCTGCAAAACGCCTAAAGTGATGGAGCCTGCGATAATGGTCGGGCCTAAGAAAATGTAAGGGACAATGACCGTTGATTGAATATACGACCATTTTGCAATATCAAAATAGAGGTAGTGACGGTAGAGAATAAAGTAGTTTCGCCTAACATTCGCGAAAAGCTCAGAGACAGTTTCAGGATGCGCGCGCTGCTCGTGATCTTCACCAAGCACCAACTCTTTACGGTATGCCGCTTCAACCTTTTGATTATTAAACTCAAGCCCTGGCAGCTTGATCCCAACCACGGCCAGAAGCGTTGTGCCAAACAGCGCAGAAAAAATAGCAAGATACACCAAAGGGCGCTCAATATGACCAATCCAAGGCAGCTGCGTAACATGGGCACTTAATGTCCAAAGGATCGGTAAAAAAGCGATCAAAGTCATGATCGATTGCATAAGGCGCACGCCAAGTGCTTCAACAATTTTCGCAAAACGCATGGTATCTTCTTGAACGCGCTGCGAGGCGCCTTCTATATGGCGAATTTTGTGCCAATGCTGCATGTAATAGCTGTTCATCGCACAGCGCCAGCGAAAGACATAATGGCGAATAAAAAACTCTAGCGCGACAGCAATAACGATATATACCGAAACGATACTAAAAAAATCAATGCATTCTGCAATAAATTGCTCAAAAGTAACGCTGTTTGGCGCCGAAAGCGCGGTTTGTACCAGATTGTAAAATGAACCAAACCATTCATTAACTTGCACATCAACTTCTACTTTATACCATGTCACTATCAAGATCAGTGCAGAGCCGAGCAAAGACCAAGGCCACCAATTGCGATCGCCAAAAAATGATTTAAACATGCTAATTAACCTCTGTGCCTTAATTAAACAAAAAGACGATAAAATAATAATGAATTATGCTTTTTAAAACAGTCAGTTGCAGGCAGATTTTAGCCAAACCCAACAACTTTGCGCTTAAAAATAAAATTACCTTATCGTGACTAAATTTTTTGTAAAGCAGTTCAGCGTAGATCTGCGCCGGCTCGCCGCAGATCCTTTCATTAACGCGATTCTTCAAGCAGATCTGCTTAGGCTGACTTTCGCGCTAAATCTGACAGCAGGATTGTTTTTTTAAAAGGTTGTAGACACTTTTTTGTCATAAAACGCCATATCAGCAAGTTTGGCTATGTTGCCCTCTTTTAATTTCCTAGCGCAAAGCGGGCGCAAAAACACTTTTTTTCACTATAAAAACAGGCAGATCTGAATTAGTCTTTTTTGCTTGTAACACAGATAGGCTTGCTCTGGGCCAATTCCATAGCCGATAAAGCCAGCGCAATACTTAAAGCAAAAGATCAATCCCTACACGGTGGCACGTGATCCACCTGCGTGCTTCCTATTCGCAGCCTGCTGTATTAGCGATAGCTAAGGTTAAACAATGATCACCGGTGAGCTCTCCTCTTATTTTTTGCAAGACGGCCTACTTACAGAAGAAAAGGCGACAGCCTTAATGCAGGGGCGCTTTGGCGCCATTCGCGAAACCAGCTTGCAGCGATTAATCGTTAAAATGGTGCAAAACCAAGAGCTTAGACCTGCCTTTGCCGAGCTTAAGCGCTTATTAGACTCAGCGGTTAAGAGCGATGAGCGACATCAAACTAAGGCTCGTATTGTGCAGCAGGCTATTTTAGGCTACGAACAAATGGCTACAAGGATGGTAGGCCGAAGTGTAGATGATCCAGTCGCGCCTCAAACAAGATCACAAGCGAGCTTTAGCCACGCTCACAGCGCAATAAGTACGCAGGCGGCCTCCCATAAAAAAGAGATATTTAAACCGATATTCGATGATGAGAGTGTTACAAAATTGCCCGCAGCAAGTTACGCCCACTCAAGTCAAGCCTTGCTAGCAGTTATACAGCGGCTTAATACCACCGCAAAAACCGCGCCGCAATTACAACTAGATCTTGCAAGCCCGCGCACGCACCACTTTTTTTTACACCTACACGCAATGCTCACAACAGAGTTTCAACACGCTTTGTTTGACGAAAAAGAAGGATTAAGCAATAGCGAAAGACTGCTCAAGCTTTTTGCCCCAGAATTTGATGAGCAAACCGCTTGCGTGCAAACGCTAAGCGCAAGCGCGCTGTCGAAATCGCAATTACTCAAACTGCTTGTTGCAACGCTGCAAGGTTATGGCGCAGCGCTGCACGAGCCGCAACGAACTGACTTTTTAAATCAATTAACGCAGATCTTACAACAAGATATGCACAGTAACGCCGCTTCTTTAGCGCCGATTTTATTGACAGACTTATTATATGGTACAAAAGAGCAGCGAGAGCTTGCTTGTAGGCGCGTGGTATCGCAGAAAAATACTGCGCAAAATGCCATCGCTATGCTCAATGTCAAACGAAGCATTACGCAGCTGTTGCAGCTGTTTTTCAACAGTTACGCGAACTCACAAACAAGATAATTAAATTTATCAAAAAAATTAGCATGTTATGGCGCAAAATTTGTCGGTGAGCCAAGATCAAGGTGACAGGTACAAGAGTCAAATTTAAACAGCGCTCATCAAAAAGATCCATCAAAAAAGACATGCATCACCACACAAGCAAACTGTTGACTTTGCGCTTAGGCTATTTATCGCTAAACCAGATATCTCCAAAATAAGCGCGCCCCGATTGCTTGCTGTTATCACCGTCACTCATTAACGCAACGATATCGATGTGACTAAAATCTTCGTTAAAGGCTTGA
>JBOFXO010000400.1:0-2854 GCA_051654185.1 Vibrionaceae bacterium
GACTGGTTAAAATCACCCAGCTTACTAACGTCGTAGAATTCTTGCGCCTTAAAATCTCGTAGACTATCAAGACGGTCGAGATCGATTTGGCTATTGTGATAATTAATTTGGCCAAAACGGTAGCGATTACCACTCGTAAAATGCAAACGCAAAAACGCCTGCTCTAATTTAGGCGACACTTCTAAACGCGACAGGGTATATTCTGAGTCAAAATAACCGCGATTAATAGCGAGCTGCTGAATCGAAGATTTAATACTGTCGTACTCACTTTGATCGAGTACATCGCCAACCTTAGGCGCTTTTTTTAGTAAATCGGCAAAAGCGGGATCATCTTTTGCTTCACCGCTAATTTGAATATCGACAGCCGAGATCCGCGTCGGATTTCCCGCAGCAACGTTAACAAGCAGCGCTTTTTTTTTGGTAAAGCCCTTTTTTGTTGTGCCCGCAACTGTCACTTGTGGAGAAAAATAACCGAGCGCCTCAAGCGCCTTGCCTGCTTCTTTTCGTACACGCGATTCTAAACGAAAATTAAGCTTGCGCTCATTTTCAGGAATAACATCTAGATAGGCTTCTATGTTATTTTTTAATTTATTTTCAACGCCTACCACTTCAAATTCTAACGCATCGGCATAAGCTAAATTGCACGATACTCCCGCAATAACCGCGGCGCTTAAAACGCTTCTAATTGTCACACACTGCTTATTTTTCATAAGATGTACATCTTTTAGTTATTAAAAAGAGTCAATTACGAGACAATGCCCAGTACTCGCATTTGCCTTGCTCTAAATTTTTTAACTTAAAGCACATCACGCGCAACATAAGCAAAGAGTCCTTCCCATGCATACGGACAAACTTCCCAAAATCCATAAAAAAGATCAAACCACATAATACAAGGTTCGCCCACAGCCCACCACAAAAAGACGCACAAGTCCCCTATTTTAGTGGGCTTTACGAATACAATTGCATTGATTTTATTAAAGAAAAAAGACTATTTGCTGCAGACAATGCCGCTAAAAAATAGCGTACCGCACAAGCTTGATGAAAGAATTAAAGCGAGGGAAAAAGAACAGCCAAGTTGCAAAGCAACTGTTTGAATTAAAGAAAAAAACAGCAATAAAAAAGCGACCTATCAGCCGCCTATTTATCTATCACTGTGCAACCTTACTTTGCTTTAGGCCAGCACTGATCACACACAAGCAGAGGCTGATAACGTGGTTCACGGCCGCAGATCTTACAACCTTCCCACTGCTGCGCTTTTTTCTCTGGCGGCGGTGCCAGTGATTTTTCGCCAGACTCGACGATCCCGCGCAGACGCCTTCTAGCAAGTTTTAAACTAAGGCAATGATCGGCGCTGTAATCAGGGAATAAAAATTCACCAAATTCAATGCTGTAACTTCGACACAACTCATCGCTAAAGACTTCGGCATTCAGCGCTTTACAAGCTGCGACATACTCCTCGCGCGTTTTAAAAACGGTGGGATAAGCATAGGCTTGTTTGACACGATTTTTGGCATCTTGAAACATCTGCCCTAAATTGCGCAGCACTTTTTCAGCTTCATCGAGCTGAATTTTAGCAAGATTGAGCAAAATATCAGGCGATTCAGACGGTGGCTGCGGCCCACTTTTCCACACTACCATGGTAAGCGAAGGACGCCAGCGTTTTGGGCTATAAACGCGGATCAGGGCATCGGTATAAAAAAAGCGTCCTTTCATTTTCGTGCCGTCTAAAAGCACTTCAATGTGTGGCACTTCTGTGTCAGCCTTGCCTTTTTCATTCGACAAAATTACATATTGGCCAGCGCGATGGATTTTTACTAAAACATTACGATGCAAGAACCAATTGTAATAAGCATTTGATACGGTAGAACTACTAAGTTTCCACTGACTCATCTGTTATCCTTTTGCCCAAATTCGTCCATATAGTTAGAGAGTAGATGGTTTACTCTAAAATAAAATCAATCCCAGCTAACAGATTATATTTACAGTAAAAATTTGAAATTTTGTGTCACAAGCAAGACAGCAATGGGGGCCAAAATTAGCCTTTTTTCCCTTTTTTCAAATAGCACGTTGCCAATAAAAAGCAGATTTTAAAGGCGCTTTAGCTAGCAAAACATTTGCAATCTTTATCGTGATAACACTCTAAAAAAAGCGTAAGTCATGGATCATAAAATAAGAAAGAATTTAGGGTGAGAAAATGCGTTGGCTAATTCATAGGAAGTAAAAAATTTTTTACATACAATGGCGGGTTGATTGCGGCGCTAAAGAGAAGAAATCAAGCCTAGCAGCTAATTTATAAAAAGATCCTCAATGCTATTGTGGTAAATTAAGTTCAGCATGAATTTTTATTGAATGCACATGAACTGTATTTCCATCATCAGTGTGCACAAGCGAGCATTCAGCAGTTTTCACTCTAGTAACTTCATGATAAATAACGCCATGATGCGTAAAAGGCACTTCTGCTGACATTATCACCTTAACAGGTAAGCACGGTGACGGGTTTGGTGAAGTATCTATAAGCGTCGAAACTTGCTCACTGAGCTGCTGTAGCGTAATAACACGCGGCATAGGCAATTATCCGACAGATAAGCATTCGAACACGAATATGGCAGGGGTGGAGGGACTCGAACCCCCAACAGGCGGATTTGGAATCCGCTGCTCTACCAATTGGAGCTACACCCCTAAAGATGCACCAGTTTTCACTGGTGAATATGATCAGAATTAGGTGTCTGGCAATGTCCTACTCTCACATGGGGAAACCCCACACTACCATCGGCGCTATCTCGTTTCACTTCTGTGTTCGGAATGGGAACAGGTGGTACCAAGATGCTATGGTCGCCAGACGAATTTTGTTTGA
>JBOFXO010000401.1:0-11715 GCA_051654185.1 Vibrionaceae bacterium
TTGAGCAAAATGTCACCGCGCA
The DNA here is from genome assembly GCA_051654185.1 of Vibrionaceae bacterium. Lineage (GTDB taxonomy): Bacteria > Pseudomonadota > Gammaproteobacteria > Enterobacterales > Vibrionaceae > Enterovibrio. Next base: position 23 of record JBOFXO010000401.1, read on the forward strand.
AGCGCTGCAAAGTTGGTGTTTTGGGCCGTGCAGCGAGCAAGGTTTTACAAAACAGGTGCGTATTGCGCTGCAGTGCGCTGCTGCTTGGCTTGATAGCAAATGGTATGTGATGGTCGATGGGCAGCTTGAAGATCAAAGTAGCGCAGAGCTTGCTTGCATTTTGCTGTGGCATTGGCTGTCGCGCAGCGCGTCGTTATCTGAGGAAAAATTTGCTTGCTACGAGCTTTTTGAGCACTGCCTTGCTAGTGAGCAAGCATTGCATAAGCAAAATCTTGGCGTGCTGTTTAACGAAGCGTTATTTTTAAAAGCAGCTGATCTGGTGCGCGAGGTGGTCAAGCAAGAGCGCCTGCCGCACACTTTTACCTTTATCGGTGCACAACTTTTAGAAGTAATGGACAACCCGTTGTAATTATTGATGAAAATTAAGCCATTTTTTTAAAAAAGGCGTAAGCGTGGCGTTTTTCGCAATGAGGCGCTAAGGCTTAGCGCTTTGGTTCAACATAGCGCTGCCGCCTGTGCTCAAAAATGCAGCCGTTTTGCAAGCTGCCGTCACGCAATGTTTAGGATATAATGCCCCGCTGTAATTACAGTGGGGCATTGTTGATGTTACGAGCTGATTTTTTCTTTGATCTGCCAGATAGACTGATTGCGCGTTATCCAACTGCGCAGCGCAGTGCAAGTCGTTTACTGCATCTTAATGGTAACAGCGGTGCGGTTCATCATCGCCAATTTGTTGATTTGCTTGATCTCATTGAACCAGGTGACTTGCTGGTTTTTAATGATACGCGTGTGATCCCAGCAAGACTTTACGGACAAAAAGCGTCCGGTGGTAAAATCGAGGTGCTCATCGAGCGTTTGCTCAGCGATAAGAGCGTGCTAGCGCATGTGCGTGCCTCAAAGTCGCCAAAGCCTGGCACGGCGCTTTTATTTGGCGAGCACAATCAATATCGTGCCACCATGGTTGCGCGCCACGACACGTTGTTTGAAATTGTATTTGACTGCGAGCAGCCCATCCTTGCCATTTTAGATGAAATCGGTCACATTCCACTTCCGCCTTATATTGATAGACCTGATGAGCAGCTTGATCACAGTCGCTATCAGACGGTTTATAACAAAAAGCCTGGCGCGGTCGCTGCGCCAACCGCCGGTTTGCATTTTGATGAAGCGCTGCTTGCGGCATTGCAAGCAAAAGGCGTGCAGGTGGCATTTGTTACCCTGCATGTGGGCGCTGGCACTTTTCAGCCGGTGCGCGCTGATAATATTCTTGACCATACCATGCACGCAGAGCTTGCTTGTGTGACGCAAGAGGTAGTTGATGCGGTACTTGCAACCAAAGCGCGCGGCAAACGGGTGATTGCCGTTGGCACAACGTCGGTGCGTTCGCTAGAAAGCGCGGCGCAAGCGGCTAAAGCACAAGGTGAGGTGCTAGCGCCCTTTTTTGCCGACACCAAAATTTTTATCTATCCCTCTTATCAATGGCAGATTGTCGATGCGCTGGTGACTAATTTTCACCTGCCAGAATCAACGCTTATCATGCTGGTAAGTGCATTTGCAGGCTTTAAGCACGTAATGAATGCTTATAAAACGGCGGTTGAGCACGAGTATCGCTTTTTTAGCTATGGCGATGCCATGTTTGTCACGCGCCAAAAGCAAATTTAAGTTTTATTGAGAAAGAAAAACGCACGTTTTGTGCTGTTTAGGTGGTAACGGCCAGACTGTTTCTCTGGCGCTCGAGGAGTAAAAGTGAAGTTTGAACTTATTAAAAAAAGTGCAGGGGCTAGACGAGGTCGTCTTATTTTTGATCGCGGCGTAGTGGAAACGCCCGCCTTTATGCCTGTGGGCACTTATGGCACGGTAAAAGGGATGACTCCTGAAGAGGTTGCTCAAACGGGTGCACAGATCCTGCTTGGTAACACTTTTCATTTGTGGCTGCGTCCTGGGCAAGAGATCATGCGCGCGCATGGCGATCTGCATGATTTTATGAATTGGCAAGGGCCAATTTTGACCGATTCGGGCGGCTTTCAGGTATTTAGCTTGGGCGACATTCGCAAGATCACTGAAGCGGGAGTTCATTTTCGCAATCCCGTCAATGGCGATAAAATTTTCATGGACGCAGAAAAATCAATGGAGATCCAATACGATTTGGGCTCTGACATTGTGATGATTTTTGATGAATGCACGCCATACCCTGCTACTTTTGATGAAGCAAAGCAGTCGATGGAAATGAGCTTACGCTGGGCGGCGCGCAGCAAAGAGCATTTTATCAAACTGGGTAACAAAAACGCGTTATTTGGTATTGTGCAAGGCTCTATTTACCCAGAGCTGCGCGATATTTCAACTAAGGGCTTGATTGAACTTGGATTTGACGGTTATGCCGTGGGCGGCCTAGCGGTTGGCGAGCCAAAAGAAGAGATGCACAAAATTTTAGAGCACACTTGCCCGCAATTGCCTGAGGACAAACCGCGCTACTTAATGGGCGTCGGTAAGCCTGAAGATCTGGTGGAAGGGGTGCGCCGTGGTATCGACATGTTCGATTGCGTAATGCCGACGCGTAATGCTCGCAATGCTCACTTGTTTGTTACTAACGGTGTGATCAAAATTCGCAATGCAAAATATAAAAATGACACTTCTGCACTCGATCCTGAGTGTGACTGCTACACTTGCAAAAATTACAGCAAGGCTTATTTGTATCATCTTGATAAATGTAATGAAATTTTAGGTGCTCGATTAAACACAATTCACAATCTGCGATATTATCAGCGTTTAATGCAAGGTTTGCGTATTGCATTAGATGACGGTAAGTTAGATGATTTTGTTAAGGATTTTTATGCGCGTCGCGGCATGTCTGTGCCTGCCGTTAATGCATAAATTTGTGCTGTTGGGGGAGATTTTTGTATTTCCCCTGTGAAGTTTATTTTTTTTACGTAATGAGGAAAATGTTATGTTGATTTCATCTGCTTATGCGGCTCAAGAGGGCGTAGCTCCTGCTGGTGGTGGTCTGCAACTTGTGTTTATGTTGGGCGTGTTTGCGGTTATTTTTTATTTCATGATCTACCGTCCTCAAGCTAAGCGCATGAAAGAGCACAAAAATTTGATGGCAGCGATGAGCAAAGGCGATGAAGTGCTCACTGGCGGCGGTTTGGTCGGTAAAATTACTAAGATGCCAGAAAATAGCGATTTTATTGTTATTGCATTGAACAATTCAAGCGAAGTAACTATCAAAAAAGATTTCGTGACTGCTGTTTTGCCAAAAGGCACGATTCAGTCTCTTTAACCTCCAAGAAACCATAAGGATCTTAGCGTGCTAAACCGTTATCCTTTATGGAAGTACTTATTTGTGCTGTTTGTAATGATGATCGGCGCTTTATATGCTCTTCCTAATTTATATGGAGAAGATCCTGCGGTGCAAATTTCTGGGGCGCGTGGCGCCTCAGCTGATCTTGCGACCTTAGATCTTGTCAAACAGACTTTAGATAAACAGGCAATTCCTTATCAATCTGTTGTGCTGGAAAAATCCACGGTGTTGGCGCGTTTTGCTTCGACCGAGCAGCAGATCAAAGCGCGTGATGCGATAGCGGATCTTAAAAACTCGGACTTAGTAGTTGCGCTAAACTTAGCGCCGGCTACGCCGCGTTGGCTTGCAGCTATTGGCGCATCTCCCATGAAACTCGGTCTTGATCTACGTGGTGGTGTGCACTTTTTGATGGAAGTGGACATGGAAGCTGCGATGGAAAAATTGCTGACTCAGCAAGAAGATCGTTTTCGCAGTGAGTTGCGTGAGGCGAAAATTCGTTATCGTGCGATCCGTATTGCTGGCGAAGAAGTAGAGCTTTTGCTGCGCGATCAAGAGGATTTGACTGCGGCGCACAAAGAGCTTGCGCGTTTGCATCCTGAGCTGCAATTTACGTTAGATGAAGCGCGTTTTGCTATGCGTGCGCATTTTACGCCGCAGCGTTTGCAGGAGATCAGAAGTTACGCGGTTGAGCAAAATATCACTATTTTGCGTAATCGTGTCAACGAGTTAGGTGTAGCTGAGCCGCTAGTACAACGGCAAGGCGCTAACCGCATTGTGATTGAGCTGCCAGGGGTGCAAGACACGGCGCGCGCCAAAGAGATCTTAGGTGCGACTGCAACGCTTGAGTTTCGCGAAGTTGACAGCAGCGCAGATATTGCAGCAGCGCTTGCAGGACGTGTGCCGCCAACCAGTCAGCTTAAATACACGCGTGATCAGCAGCCTGTGCTTGTGAAAAAACGTGTGATCTTAAGCGGTGAAAGTATCACTGACGCCTCTTCAAGCTTTGATGAATACAGCCGTCCGCAAGTGAACATTTCACTTGATAGCGATGGTGGTAGCAAAATGGCAGCCTTTAGTAAAAATAACATTGGCAGGCTGATGGCAACTGTATTTACCGAATATAAAGACAGTGGCCGGCGTGACAGCGAAGGCAAAGTGATTTTGACTAAGCATGAAGAAGTGATCAACCAAGCGACCATTCAAAGTGCGCTAGGGCGAAACTTTCGTATTACCGGCATAGATTCGCAGGCGGAAGCGCATAACCTTGCGCTCTTATTGCGTGCAGGTGCTTTGATTGCGCCGATCTCCATCGTGCAAGAGCGTACCATTGGGCCGTCAATGGGACAGCAAAATATCGACATGGGGATCTCAGCTTGTATCAGTGGTCTTGTCGCGGTGATGCTGTTTGCGGGAATTTATTATCGCAAATTTGGCCTTATTGCAAACTTAGCGCTGATCGCAAACGTAGTTTTGATCATTGGTATCATGTCGATGATCCCAGGTGCTACGATGACGCTGCCAGGTATTGCCGGTATTGTGCTGACAGTGGGCATGGCAATCGATGCTAACGTCTTGGTTTTTGAGCGTATTCGCGATGAAATTTTGGACGGGCGCAACCCGCAGCAAGCGATCCACCAAGGGTATGCAAATGCTTTAAGTACCATTGCGGATGCCAATATCACGACGCTGATCAGCTCACTTGTGCTGTTTGCTGTAGGGACGGGTGCTATCAAAGGGTTTGCGGTGACACTGACCATCGGTGTGCTCACCTCGATGTTTACAGCGATTGTCGGCACACGTTGTGTGGTCAATTTGCTGTATGGTGGTAAACGCATTGATAAATTGTCTATTTAGGAGGCGTTAAAATGTTTCAACTTTTAAGGCCTGATCTGTACATTAATTTCATGAAGCTCAATCGATACGCATATATTTTCTCTGCGTTATTGATTGTTTTGTCTCTGCTTTGTTTGTCAACTAAGTGGCTAAACTGGGGACTTGATTTTACTGGCGGAACGTTGATTGAAGTTAGCTTTGATCAACCGGCTGATCTCACTAAAGTGCGTAGCGTGCTGGCTGAAAAAGGCTTTGGCGATGCGGTTGTGCAAAATTTTGGTTCAGCGCGTGAGGTGATGGTGCGCCTTCGTCCGCGAGCTGAGCTTGAAAATAAGCAGCTGGCGACGCAAATTTTGCAAATTTTAAAAGAGGGCACGGGCAGTACAGTTGAATTGCAGCGCGCCGAGTTCGTCGGTCCTAATGTGGGCGATGAGCTTGCTGAAGCTGGATTTTTGGCGATTGTGGTCTCTTTGGTGTGCATTTTGCTCTACATCACGATGCGTTTTGAATGGCGTTTAGCGCTTGGCGCTGTGGCGTCGCTTGCGCACGATGTGATCATCACCTTAGGCGTTTTTTCGCTGCTGCAGCTTGAGATAGATTTAACGATTGTCGCAGCGTTGCTGACAGTGGTGGGCTATTCGCTCAACGACACGATTGTGGTGTATGACCGTGTGCGCGAAAACTTTCGCAAAATTCGCAATGAATCGCCTGCTGAAATCGTGAATATTTCTATTTCTCAAACACTAAGCAGAACAACCATTACGTCAGGCACCACGCTTATCGTTGTGATCGCGCTGTTTGTGCAAGGTGGGCAGATGATCCACGGATTTTCGCTAGCATTGCTGCTTGGGATCTCATTTGGTACCTTCTCATCCATTTATATTGCGTCGGCGCTTGCGCTTTCGCTAGGGGTGACGCGTGAGCACTTGCTTCCGCCCGCGCCTGTGGAAAAAGAAGGGGCAGATACCGAGCTTTACCCTTAAGCTTTTTATAAAAAGAAAATGGAGCCAGATGGCTCCATTTTTTTCTGAAAAATTTTATCTGCGTAAAATTAGCGCATCATGGCTTCAGTGCCGTGTTCGCGCACTTTAGTCAGGATTGATTTGATAAGTTTTGGGTTAGCGGCGATAAGGTTGCCACTGTAAAAGTAGTTGGTATCACCGGTAAAATCGGTGCACAGCGCGCCTGCTTCACGAGCGATAAGCTCGCCAGCGGTTAAGCTCCAAGGTTTTAAATTTTGCGCAAAAATACCATCGATGCGCCCTGCTGCGAGGTAGCAAAGATCTAAGCCTGCTGAACCTGTTTGACGAAAGTCTGCGCATTCAGTAATTAACGCGCTAAAAACACGCATAAAACCTTCGGCATATTGCTTAGCGCGATACGGGAAAACGCTGGTAAGGATTGCGCCTTGCAGCTCTTTTGCATTGCTGACACGAATACGCATGTTGTTAAGTTGAGCGCCCGCGCCGCGTTGTGCGGTGAAAAGCTCGTTGCGCACAGGGTCGTAAACGCAGGCAATTTCAGTTTTGCCTTTGATGCGCAAAGCGATAGAAACACAGTAATGAGGAGTGGATCTGACAAAGTTAGCCGTTCCATCTATGGGGTCGATGATCCATTGGTAGTTTTGATCTTTGCCAATCATTTCGCCACACTCTTCGGCGATAATAGTATGATCAGGATATGATTTTCTGATCACATCGATAATGAGTTGCTCAGCAGTTGTATCAATGTTAGTAACAATATCACTGCTACCTTTTTGTTGCGTTTCTATAGAATCAGGCTGTTCAGCTGATTTAGCAATGAAATCACCGGCTTTACGCGCTGCGCGTACGGCGATTGTGAGCATAGGATGCATACAATTTTCCCAACAGATGTTAAAGAACGACAAAGCGACGTGAGTATACTTGTTTTTTAGCTAAATGCTAGCTGCAAACGCAGTTGAGCAAGATTGTCTTTGATTTACTTGATGATTTTTATAGTGAAAAGAGAGCGGTAAACGGCAAAAAAGGGAAACTGCCGCGTCAATTTTGCGGAGAGTTTGATGAGAATGTGCTAGGATGCTGCGTTTTTTTAACAATGAACTGCGACAGTTATGCTCGATAATGTGAACTCTCCTCTAGCCAAGATCAAAATTGTTCTGGTTGGAACAACGCACTCTGGAAATATAGGCTCTGCCGCGCGGGCGATGAAGGTGATGGGACTGAGCCAGATGGTGCTCGTTGCGCCAGAGTGCAAGGTCGATGGTCAAGCGATTGCACTTGCCGCTGGTGCAAGCGAGATAGCCAATAATGCGCGCATTGTTGCTACGTTAGAAGACGCTGTGGCGGATTGTTCGCTGGTGGTCGGCACAAGCTCGCGCAGTCGTACGTTAGATTGGCCAATGCTTGATGCGCGTGAGTGTGGCTTAAAAGTGTTCGAGCGGGTGGCCAATTTGCAATCGGCCGCGCTGGTGTTTGGTCGAGAGCGTAATGGTCTTAATAACCAAGAGCTGCAATTGTGCCACTACCATGTCGCAATTCCTGCAAACCCCGACTACTGTTCACTTAACTTAGCGATGGCGGTGCAGCTATTGTGTTATGAGATCCGCATGGCTTACTTGACGCATGATCACGATGCGCGCCAACAAGAAACGCAAGTCTTTCCTCAATCAGCAGATCTTGAGCGCTTTTATCAGCATTTACAAAATACGCTGTACAATACGGGGTTTATTAATCCAGCCCACCCAGGCTTTGTGATGGCGAAATTACGCCGCTTATTTACCAAAGCGCAGCTCGATGAGCCAGAGCTTAATATTTTGCGCGGTGTGCTTTCATCCGTTGATAAGGCGAGTAAAAAAAACATTAAATAATAACTTTTACGTATTGAGCTGAGAACTTTTTTAAAAGCGGCTTATACCCTATACTTGACTAAAATAGTAGGTTATGACACCATCTTTTTAAGATCTGCGGCCAATGTAATGTTATGAAATTGACATCGAAAGGAAGATACGCTGTTACCGCGATGCTTGATATTGCTCTGTTTGCACAGCAAGATCCGGTATCTTTAGCTGATATTGCCAAACGACAAGAGATCTCTTTGTCCTACCTTGAGCAGCTTTTTGCTCGGCTTCGCCGTGCCGGACTCGTCGATAGTGTGCGTGGCCCAGGCGGCGGTTATCGGCTGGCAAAAGAGGCGAATGCTATCTCGATTGCGGCAATCATTACAGCGGTTGATGAGTCAGTTGATGTAACAAAATGCCAAGGGGGCGGCCCTTGTCAAGGCGGTAAACGCTGCATGACCCATAATTTATGGCGTGTTTTAAGTGAACGGATCAGCGATTTTTTAAATGAAATTACCTTAGATGAGCTGGTTACAAAGCAAATGGCTGATGTAAAAGCCTTGCAGCCTATAGTGATAAAAGATCTATAACTCTTTATATTTTTAATATTATTTTATAGCTGCCTGTTGCATTAAAGTCGCTCATACGAATTGAGCTGGTATTTGGAGATGTAGATGAAGTTGCCTATTTATTTTGATTATTCGGCCACATGCCCTGTAGATCCACGGGTTGCTGAAAAGATGATGCAATACCTCACACAAGAGGGCTGTTTTGGCAACCCCGCTTCACGCTCGCACCGCTATGGTTGGCAGGCTGAAGAAGCGGTTGATATTGCACGTGAGCAGGTGGCAAATTATCTTAATGCTGATCCGCGTGAGATTGTGTTTACGTCGGGCGCAACGGAGTCTGATAACCTTGCTATCAAAGGCGCAGCTCATTTTTATGCGAGCAAAGGCAAGCACATTATCACTTGTAAAACTGAGCATAAAGCGGTGCTCGATACTTGCCGTCAGCTTGAGCGCGAAGGTTTTAGCGTCACTTATTTAGATCCTAAGCCAGACGGTTTGCTTGATTTAGAGGTGCTCAAATCTGCGCTGCGTGACGATACTATTTTGGTGTCAATCATGCATGTGAACAACGAAATCGGCGTGATTCAAGACATTGAAAAAATTGGCGAAATTTGCCGTGAGCGTGGTGTTATTTTTCATGTGGATGCAGCGCAAAGCGTCGGTAAAGTGGCGTTAGACACGCAGCAAATTAAAGCCGATCTGATCTCTTTGAGCGCGCATAAAGCGTACGGCCCAAAAGGGATTGGCGCTTTGTATGTGCGTCGTAAACCGCGCGTGCGTCTTGAAGCGCAAATGCACGGTGGTGGTCATGAGCGTGGTTTTCGCTCAGGCACTTTACCCACTCACCAAATTGTGGGCATGGGTGAGGCGTATCGCATTGCTAAAGAAGAGTTTGAAAAAGATCATGCGCACATTCTTATGCTGCGTGACCGTATGTATCAAGGGCTTAAAGAAATCGAAGAAGTTTACGTTAATGGCTCCTTAACTGCGCGTGTTGCGGGCAATTTAAATATCAGCTTTGCTTTTGTTGAAGGCGAATCTTTGCTGATGGCGTTAAAAGATCTCGCCATCTCTTCAGGCTCGGCGTGCACCTCTGCAAGCCTTGAACCTTCATATGTGCTGCGTGCGTTAGGTCGCAACGACGAATTGGCACATAGCTCGATCCGTTTTTCTTTTGGCCGTTTTTCTACGGTTGAAGAAATTGATTTTGCACTCGCGCAGATCCACAAAGCGATCACTAAGCTGCGCGCCATGTCGCCACTTTGGGAAATGTACAAGGATGGTGTTGATCTTAGCAGCGTGCAGTGGGCACATCACTAAGTGTGTAATCAGTCATAGCGAAAAGGTGGGAATATGTCATACAGCGAAAAAGTAATTGATCACTATGAAAATCCGCGCAATGTCGGCTCGTTTGATAAAGATGATCCAAACGTTGGCAATGGAATGGTCGGCGCTCCTGCGTGTGGCGATGTGATGAAATTGCAGATCAAAGTCAGTAAAGAAGGGATCATTGAGGACGCTAAGTTTAAAACTTATGGCTGTGGCTCGGCGATTGCTTCAAGCTCACTCATTACAGAATGGGTAAAAGGAAAATCTTTAGACGAAGCGTTGCTGATCAAAAACACCCAAATTGCCCAAGAGTTAGAGTTACCTCCGGTTAAAATTCACTGCTCACTTTTAGCAGAAGACGCTATAAAAGCGGCGGTGGATGATTATAGAAAAAAGCAAAAAAATGATGAATGATAAGGTTATCAATTAGTTATGGCTATTATCTTAACAGACGCTGCAGCACAGCGTGTACAAAGTTTTTTGCAAAAACGCGGTAAAGGGATCGGCCTTCGCTTGGCTGTGCGCACTTCAGGTTGCTCTGGTATGGCTTATGTTCTTGAGTTTGTTGATGAAATAAATGAAGAAGATCAAGTGTTTGAGCAAAAAGGAGTGAAGGTTATCGTCGACAGTAAAAGCTTGCTCTATTTAGATGGTACTGAGCTTGATTTTGCGAAAGAAGGCCTTAATGAAGGATTTAAATTTAATAATCCTAATGTCACAAGTGAATGCGGCTGTGGTGAAAGTTTTCACGTTTAATTTCAATGGACTATGATGAACTATTTTGAACTTTTTGATTTTGAGCCGCAATTTGAACTGGATGCAGCGCTATTGTCGGTGCGTTTTCACGAGCTACAACGCCGCTTTCATCCTGACAATTTTGTTCAAGAGACTTCCCTAAAACAGCGCCAAGCCAGCCAGCATTCTGCGCAGATCAATGATGCTTATCAGACTTTGCGAGACCCTTTGCTGCGCGCCATTTATCTGTTATCGCTCACTAATATCGATTTGAGCAATCAGCGCTCTTTTTCTGATAAAGAGTTTTTGTTTAAGCAGTTAGCGTTTCGCGAGCAGCTTGAAGTTGCCGCGGATCAAAAAGACGAAGCGCGTTTGCATTCACTCAGTGAAGAAGTGAATGCTCAATATCAAGCATTACTCAAAAACGTGGGTGAAAAACTGCAGCAAAAAGAGTGGGAACATGCGCTGCAGCTGGTGCAGCAAGGTCAATTTATTAAAAAATTACTAGATGAAATTGCGCAAACGTTACAGCGTTTGTTCTGATTGTCACAGGAAGCAGTATGGCATTGTTACAGATCATGGAGCCTGGCCAAACAAGCGCGCCTGCTCGTAAAAAGCGTGCGCTCGGTATCGATTTAGGCACCACCAACACCTTAGCGGCGCACTACCAAGATGGTGCGCCGCGCGTTATTGCGCTTGATGGTAAAAGCCCACTTTTGCCTTCTGTTGTCCATTACGCCAAAGCGAGTGCGAATGAAGCGGGTGAAGCTTCTTCTGTGCTCGTTGGCGCTCAAGCAAAAGCGTTTGCTGAGCAAGACAGCGCCAATACGATTATTTCGGTTAAGCGCCAGCTCGGGCGCTCGCTTGCTGATGTGACGCAGCGCTATGCTAATTTGCCGTATCAGATGACGACGACTGCTAATGGTTTAGTGCTGTTTGATACTGTCGCGGGTCGGAAAAACGCGATTGAGATCAGCGCCGATATTTTAAGCGCGGTGAAGGCTAAGGCGCAAAATGCGCTTGGCGGCGAGCTTGATGGTGTTGTGGTAACCGTGCCTGCTTATTTTGATGATGCGCAGCGTCTAGCAACCAAAGAGGCGGCAAAATTAGCCGG
>JBOFXO010000402.1:0-4906 GCA_051654185.1 Vibrionaceae bacterium
AGCGCTGCGTGCGACAAAAAAGCGCTAAATTCGGTCTGCGCTTCTTCATCCTGCCAAGCAAATTCGCGGGCAGCATTGACAAGCTCGGCTAAGTTTTCTAAACGCGCTTGCCCCTTTTCACCGCGCTCGCTTGCATACCAGTCGCGCAGGCCTGAGCGCTCAATGCTTTGCTCGACCAGTGCAAAGAGCGGCATTTCACGCGTTTCATCTTCAAGATCATCAATCAGCGCTAAAAATTGCTCGAGCATATTGGTCATGCGGCTATTGAGCGTCTTTTCATCCACCAGTTGACGGCACGCCTGCCACAGGGTTTTACCCTGCTCACGAGCAAAAGCGCGCACAAAATCGAGCGTTTTTTCGCCGATACCACGCGCGGGCACATTGATAACGCGCTCAAAAGCGACGTCATCAAAGCGATTACTGATCAAACGCAAATAGGCTAAAGCGTCTTTGATTTCTTGGCGTTCAAAAAAGCGCATACCACCGTAAATGCGATAAGGCAACCGCGCCTGCAGCAGCGCTTCTTCTAGCACACGCGACTGCGCATTACTGCGATACAAAACGGCGCAATCTTGCAACCTACCACCTTTTTGCTGCCAGTCTTCGAGCTTATTTGCGACAAAACGCGCTTCATCAAGCTCGTTAAAAGCGCTGTAAACGCTGATAGGCTCGCCTTTAGCGCCTTGCGTCCACAGCTGCTTACCCATGCGCTGCAAATTATTGGCGATCAAATGGTTAGACGCATCGAGAATGGTTGAGGTCGAGCGGTAGTTTTGCTCAAGGCGGATAGTCTGAGCCTTGGCAAAATCATGTAAAAAATGACCGATGTTGGCAATTTGTGCGCCGCGCCACCCGTAAATCGACTGATCATCATCGCCAACGATCAGCACGTTACTGCTACTCCCTGCTAATATTTTTAGCCAAGCGTATTGAATGGCATTAGTGTCTTGAAATTCATCAACTAAAATGTGCGAAAAACGCTGCTGATAATGGGCGCATAGCACAGGGTTTTTACATAAAAGCTCATAGCTGCGCAGCAAAATTTCAGCAAAATCAAGCAAATTTGCCCGATCGCAGGTCTGCTGATAAGTGCTGTAAATGCGCAGCCACGTTTGCTCTGTTAGACCACGCGCTTGGATCTGCTCAGGGCGGCGCCCTTCATCTTTATGTCCGTTAATAAACCAAGCGGCTTGACGCGCAGGCCACTGTTTTTCATCTAAATTTTGCGCTTTTATCAGCCGCTTGAGCAAACGCTGCTGATCTTCAGCGTCAAGAATTTGAAAATCAGCACTAAGCCCCGCCTCAGCATGGTGCATACGCAGCAAGCGATGACAAAGACCGTGAAAAGTGCCACACCACATGGTACGGCTAACATTAGGGATCAGTGCGTCAATGCGCTGCTTCATTTCAGCCGCGGCTTTGTTGGTAAAGGTTACCGCTAAAATAGCGTATGGCGAAACCAGCAGCGCTTGCACAAGCCACGCGATGCGATGTACAAGCACGCGCGTTTTGCCGCTGCCAGCGCCCGCGAGCACCAGATAGTTACCTGGCGCTGCGCTAACCACTTGTCGCTGCTCATCATTTAACCCGTTGATAATAGAAGAAGTGATCATAAAGACGCTTTCGAAACAGCCCATTAATGGGTCATTATAGCCATTTGCCGCCTTTGAGGCAGCAAACAATGCGTTTTACTTTTTTTCGCAGGTTTAAAATATGCGGGCAGACCTAAAGCGCAATTACACCATCAAAGACATGCACAGCGGGCCCCGTCATCCACAACGGCTCACTGCCGCCTTTCCAGCGCACGTGCAAGCTACCGCCAGGCAAATGCACTGTCACCGTATCGGCAAGCAGCCCTTGTTTTATGCCGACCGCAACCGCCGCACACGCTCCGCTGCCACAAGCTAGCGTTTCGCCGACGCCGCGCTCATAAACGCGCAGCCGAATTTCATTACGCGAAACAATCTGCATAAAGCCGACATTCACCTGCTCAGGGAAGCGATCATGCGTCATCAGCATCTCGCCGTGCTCAGCAACAGGCACGCAGGCTACGTCATCAACCACTAACACACAATGTGGATTACCCATGCTGACGACACCGATAAAAAAGGTGTTTTCCTCTTTGCGCACAATATAGGTATTTTCTTCAGTAGCGGCGCGAAAAGGAATTTTGCTCGGCTGCCAAATAGGCTGCCCCATATTCACGGTCACCGAGCCGTCATATTCTACCTTTAGCTGCAATTTGCCAGCCTGCGTGCTCACCTTTAGCAGCGATTTGTTGGTCAGCCCTTTAAGCTGCACAAAACGCGCTAAGCAGCGCGCACCATTGCCGCACTGTGACACTTCGCTGCCATTTGCGTTAAATATGCGATAGTGAAAATCGCTGTCAGGATCATAAGGAGGCTCAACAAGCAGCAGCTGATCAAAGCCAATGCCACGATTTCTATCGGCCAAGCGGCGAATAAGATCAGGCGAAAAATAGCCATTTTGCGTGACCACATCCACGACCATGAAATCATTGCCAAGACCATGCATTTTTGAAAATTGCATCAATAAAATCCTATTTAGGCAAAATTTGCTCAAGTTGCCACAGCGAATCCAGCGATTCTCGTTGCCGAACGAGATGCGCAGCTGCGCCATTCACCATCACTTCGGCTGCGCGCACGCGGCTATTGTAATTCGATGACATAACAAAACCATAGGCGCCGGCGCCACGTACCGCTAAAAGATCACCTTGTTGTAGGGCAAGCTCTCGCCCTTTGCCTAAGTGATCGCCTGTTTCACATACAGGTCCTACGACATCATAAATTTGCCGCGGCGCCTCTTTTGGCGTCACCGGAACAATTTGCTGCCAAGCTTGATAGAGCGCAGGACGAATGAGATCATTCATCGCCGCATCGACAATCGCAAAGTTCTTATGCTCAGTATGTTTTAAATACATCACACGTGTCAGAAGTACGCCAGCATTCGCAGCAATTGCACGGCCAGGTTCTAAAATAATTTCTAATTCAGGGACTTGCTGCAAAGTTTCACGCAGTGCGTCAGCGTACTGCTGCGCCGTTGGCGCATTTTGCGCGCCATAGGCTACGCCAAGGCCGCCGCCTAAATCCAAATGCTCAATCGCAATGCCATCCTCACGCAGCTCAACTATAAGTGCAACCAGGCGTTGCAGCGCGCTGACAAAAGGCGCAAGCTCTAGCAGCTGCGATCCGATATGACAATCAATGCCGGTGATTTTGATATTTGGCAGCTTATGCGCCTGCAAAAACAGAGCTCGCGCCTGCGTGTAGGCGATACCAAATTTATTCTCTTTGAGCCCTGTTGCAATGTAAGGGTGCGTTTTTGCGTCAACATCAGGGTTAATACGAAGACTTACCGGTGCCACTTTATTTAAAGAGCCAGCCACCTCATCAAGCAGCAAAAGCTCTGCGCTTGACTCAACATTAAAGCAGCGAATGCCCACTTCCAGCGCGCGCGCCATCTCGCTTGCACTTTTGCCAACGCCAGAAAACACCACCTTGTCAGCAAGGCCGCCTGCCGCAAGCACACGCTCAAGCTCACCTTGTGAAACAATATCAAAGCCGCTGCCAAGCTTAGCTAAAACGTTAAGCACGGCTAAATTGCTGTTCGCTTTTACAGCAAAACAGATCAAGTGGCGACGAAAAGCAAAAGCTTTAGCAAATGCGCGCCAGCTGTTTTCTAACGCCGCACGCGAGTACACATAAAGCGGCGTTTGGTATTGCAAAGCCAGCGCCTCTAGCGAAACCTGTTCGCCGTAAAGAGTGCCGTTGTTAAGCGCAAAATAGTCCAAGCTTGTTTACCTCACCTGCCAACCCGAGCTTTTTTGCTGAAAACTGACTTGCAGCTTACTGCATTTGTGTCTCGGCTGGCTTTTCATTCGCTCCAGCATCATCTGGAAAATATAAACCCCCACGCTGCCCGCATCCAGCAAGCACGGTTAATACCGCACATAAAATGACTATTTTTTGCATTTTCATCCATTTTCCATTCGTGTACCAAAATCACGCCAAAAAACTGTAGCAAAACAGCGCTGCAGCTGCGCAAACTTAGGTATATAATCGCAACCCACAGCGAAAAGCAAGCAAAGCGGCACACATATGGACAATAGTCAATTTCACATTTTGGTCGATGAACAGATGCAGTGGCTAGAAAATGCCATTGAACAAAGCGGTGCGCCGATTGATTATGAGATGAATGGCAACGTTATGACGCTAGAATTTGAAAATAGCAGCCAGATCGTCATCAATCGCCAAGAAGCCATGCAGCAAATTTGGGTCGCCTCACTTTCTGGCGGATACCATTTTAGCT
This sequence comes from Vibrionaceae bacterium, assembly GCA_051654185.1. Lineage (GTDB taxonomy): Bacteria > Pseudomonadota > Gammaproteobacteria > Enterobacterales > Vibrionaceae > Enterovibrio. The sequence continues at coordinate 4,330 of JBOFXO010000402.1, forward strand.
ATAGCCAAGATGAATGGCGCTGCAGCAAAACAGGCGCCACGCTAAAAGCGTTGCTCACTAAAGAGTGCAGCCTGCAGGCGGGCGAAGCCATAGTTTGGCTTTAATTTGTGTGAAATATTAGCGATGTAAGATCATCGCTAAAACTGAAGTACACAATTTTGCATGTTTGCGGCGAACGGCATAGCAGCTAAGCGACGCTTTCTTCATGCAGCGCCAAATCTGCCGTTTGCGCGTGCCGCTCTGTTTTGTAAGGAATAAGCTGCACGTTACCTTCGTGATGGATGATCTCGTAAAACTGCGGTAAGTTAAAATTCACCTCATTTTCATGCAGCGAATCCCTGTTTTGCAGTAAAGAGTAAAAACGATTTACCGCGCGCACCACCGCTTCTTTATGCTGTCCACACTGGCGATAAACTTCAATACGGTTATGCTCATCGAGCAGATAAATGTTAAAGCCGTTATCGCAATCTTCGAAGAAAAACTGAATAAGCCCTTCACTGGCAAAAGAATCAACCAAGGCGGGCGGCGTGATATCAACTTCGGTAAGCTGCATTACCGGTAACTTGCTGATCTTGTT
>JBOFXO010000403.1:0-3193 GCA_051654185.1 Vibrionaceae bacterium
TTGCCAACATAAGTTAGCGCTTTAATTCGGCTCAATTTATTTTGCTTTGCCTGTAACAATTGCTTTTCCTTATGACAATTTCACCTACGCCAATGAAAATAAAGATAGTTGCAAAATTCACTCAATTGGTGATTTTTTAGCGCTAGTCGCAGGAGATCGAAAAAAACAATGTGTTAACTATCGAACAATTGACAAAAAAGAGAGTGGTAACCACGAAAAATAGCGACACAAGTCAAACTATTAGTATGATTCTAAATAATGAGAAAAAATGCATTTTTCTATTTTTAAGCAAAAGCAAGGTTTCAAATACAGCTTAAAAAGCCAAGCGTAGAACTTGGCTTTTTCGCTAAGACTTAAAAATAATCGCGGATCAAACAATTTAATACTTGCAGCGTACTATGCGCCGTCAGCTTTGCGCTGTCGGCCATCAGCCACAAATTGATCCCTTGCGGATGGCTAATGTCATTACGCACTCGCCCAACGCACACCGCCTCCTGCTCACTCGCATCTGGCACTGGCGCAGGATACTCTGCGGGTTCAAACAGCATCACACCCGCAGTTTGCTGTAAAATTGCCATGATCTGCTCAGCATCAATTGGGTTGTGGCATTCAAGATGTAAAGCTTGACCATTGCCATAAAAAACAGGGATCTGCACACAAGTTGGATTAACCGCTATCTCTTGGCCAAAGATCCGCTGGCTTTCCCACACGAGCGCCATTTCCGACTGCGTGTAGCCGTTTTCAAAAAGCGCCGAAGTTTGCGCTAAACAGTTAAAAGCAATCTGTTTAGGAAACACTTCGCAGGCCACTGATTGACTGTTTAAAAGCGCAATCGTCTGACTTGCCAACTCATCAACGCCTTTTTTCCCTTGGCTCGCAACCGCTTGGTAAGTGCTAACATTCACGCGCGATACACCTACCGCATCATGAATAGGCTTTAACACCCTGCTCATTTGCATCACTAACGGATCGGCTATCGCGATAATGTTTTTATTGCGAAAATCAGCGAGCGCCTCTTCATTGACCATCGGCAGCACTAAGGGCACATCCGGATCTAAGCGATAAGCGCTAGAGATATCAATGATCACAACGCCAGCTTCTGCTGCAAGTGAGGCATATTGCGCGCTGACAGCCGCATCGACACAAAAAATAGCCACTTGCACTTGGTGCCAGTCAAATTGAGCGGCGTCTTGAATACGCACACTTTGTCCTTGCACCCGCACCACTTCGCCAGCACTTTCACTGCCAAGTAAATGCAGCGACTGCGCCGCAAAATCTTGCTCTTCTAGCAGCTCAATAATTGCACGCCCAACGGTGCCACTCGCCCCTAAAATCGCTAACTGGTACTGCATCATCACTTATTAACCTCAGTCTTAAATCCTAATTGCTGCCAAACATGCAGCTCTTTTTCGTTATCGCAGCACACCGTGAGCGAACCAAATTCGCGGCGCTGCCAATAATTTTTACGAAGAATATCAAATTGCTGACGCTGCGTGCTTGGATCTTGCATCATGCGCCGAAAATCAGCATCGTCGTTGCGAATATCATAAACAAGCTGACACAACGCACGCTGCGTCATCTGACACGACTTTTGAATTTTAACCTTTAATATCAATGCGCTATCTAAAAGTGCATCAAGCGAAACTTGCTTGTGCTCTTGCTGTAAAAATTGGCAAAATTCATTAAAAATCATTGCAGTACCACGAGCCTTTCCCTCGAGGCTATAGCCTGCAATGTGCGGCGTTGCAAAAGCAAGCTGAGCTAAAAGCGCATTATCAACTAACGGTTCATCTTCAAATACATCAAGCACCGCTGTTAATTTTTGCTGTGACAGTGCGCGTTTAAGTGCTTGATTATCGACGACCTTACCACGTGCCGCGTTGATTAAGATCGTCCCAGCTTTTAACGCCGCTAACCGTTTTGCATCAAAAAGATGCCAAGTTGGATGCTCGCCATCATAAGTTAACGGAGTATGCAAAGAAACCACATCCGCCCGAGCAATAAGCTCATCGAGCGAAACAAAACTGCGCTTATCGCCCGCCTTTTCTAAAAAGGGATCACACAACAAATAAGAAATATTTAGCGCATCCAAACAGTTAGCAAGATAGCTGCCCACCTGCCCAGCGCCAACTATCCCGACAGTGCGCGATGCAAGCGCAAAATCATGCTGTAACCCAAGCGTATGCAGCGCACTTAGCACATATTCGGCAACCCCAATTTTATTGCAGCCTGGCGCATTGACAAAATGGATCCCACGCGAGCGCAGCAGCTCAACATCAACATGGTCAACGCCAGCCGTAGCGCTGCCAATAAATCGCAGCTTAGGCGCTAAAGCTAGCAGCTCTTTATTGACTTTCGTTATTGAACGAACCATCAGCGCATCGACATCGCGCAGATCTTGGGCCTCAATTGCCCGCCCAGCCAGCGCCGTTACTTCGCCAAATTGGCTAAATAACGCTAAGGCGTACGGCATATTTTCATCAATGACTATTTTCATCACTCAACACTTAAAATGAGTTTGCAAAGTGGCGCATTTTTACCACAAGAGGCTACTTGCTTATAGAAAATACGCAGACTTTTTTCGTAGCAGAGAAACCGATCCTACTTCCATGTCAGCAATTAGATTTGTTGCTTAGCACATTACCATCACTCCTTGCTTTAACCCTTCACTATTTGTCTCTAGAATGAAGCCTTTATCATTTAGCAGCCAATCCAATTAATTATGATCAAAATACATCCGCTTCATCTGTCAGTTCTTTGCAGCGCGCTTCTTTCAGCATCTGCGCTATTTTCCACCAGCGCTTTTGCTGCAGGATTTCAGGTCAATGGTCAGTCAGCAACCGGCCTTGGCCGTGCATTTGCTGGAGATGCGGTGATTGCCGACAACGCTTCCGTCATGGCACGAAACCCCGCAGCGATGAGCCTTTTTGATCGCCCGCAGCTCTCTTTAGGGATCATCAACATCGATACCGACGTTACGGTAAAAAATGCTACCTACAAGACACTGCTTGGAAAGCAGCAACTGGCGGACACACAAATTGGTGGCATATCGATAGTGCCTAATATTTTTTATGCGCACCCTGTCTCGGATAAATTGACGCTCGGCGGCGCTATCTACTCAAACTTTGGCACTAAAACCGAATTTGCTTCTGACTATAAAGCAAGCCTGTTTGGTGGCCTTACTGATCTCAAA
>JBOFXO010000404.1:0-3174 GCA_051654185.1 Vibrionaceae bacterium
AACCAAGTTAGCCGCTTTAAAAACAAAAAGTTTATGGAAGCAACAGTAAGCATTTGTGCTTATATTGCGATGGCTTCTGATGGCGTGGACGCTGAAGAGAAGAAAAAAATGATGGCGTTCATTAAAAATTCTGAGGAGCTTAAGGTGTTTGACAGCCTTGAGATCATCAATTTTTTCAACAAACGCGCCGAAGTGTTTGAGTTTGACCAAGATGTCGGCAAGGGCGAAGCAATGAAATTTATCGCGCAGCTAAAAGATGATGCCAGTGCCGCGCAGCTTGCTGTGCGCGTAGGCGTTGCTGTAGCTAAAAGTGATGGAGACTTTGATGCTGCTGAAAAAAATGCAGTTAAAGAGATCTGTATTGCCCTTAGCTTAGAGCCGAGCATGTATCAATAAGTGTCAGTAGCAATAGACTCTTTGCTCGATAACAGTTAAGCGTCGTTGCATTTTGTAAACTAAACCCTCGCACTTTTTAGCGAGGGTTTAAGCAATATTACTGAGCTAAATTCCATGTTGCAGCTGACGCATTGACCATCTTGCGTGATAGCACTGCACTTTTAAATCCTACTGCGATAGCACAGGTTCAAAGCAAATTTTGATTTATAGCTGAGCTATTTAGCTTCTTGCCACCATAAAGTAAAAGTTTGCTGGCTGTTGTCAATTTGTACCGCTTCACCGATCAAAGGCGTCATCAGCTTAAATGGCTCGTTGCGGCTAGCGTCATACAGGCGCTGCAGCGGATCGTACCAAGTGTGGGTTGAAAGCTTAAATTTGCTGTTATGCGACGGCAACACCGCTTTAGCGCCAAGCTCTTTTGCCGCTTGCGCCGCCTGCTCAGGCGTCATGTGAACTTGCAGCCAAGCGTCGTTGTATTGACCATTTTCCAACACCGCAATATCAACCGGTCCGATTTTTTCGGCAATTTGCTTAAAGTGCGGCCCATAACCTGTGTCACCACTAAAATAAATGGTGTGCTTTGCTGTGACAATGGCAAACGAGCCCCATAGCGTTTTATTGCGTTCAAACAGCCGCCCAGAAAAATGTTGCGCAGGCAAACGATGCACCCTGAGAGCGGCGTGCTCGAATGTGGTAAACCAATCCCCTTGATGAATTTTCTTAGCATCAAACCCCCACTGCTCCAAATAAGAGCCCACCCCCTCCATGGTGATCACCTGATCAATCTTTCCTTTAAGCGCATTGAGCGTTGGAAAATCCAAATGATCCCAGTGATCATGGGTGAGCAGTAAGTAATCAATATCAGGGATTTCATCGGCGTTATAAATATTAGAGCCCGCAAAAGCTAAATTAGTCCTTGGTACTGGCGAGGCATTTTGGCTAAATACCGGATCAATGAGAAATTTTTTCCCATCCAGCTGCATATAAAACGACGAATGCCCCATCCACACAATGATATTTTCACTCAGTTCAAGCGCTTTTAAATCCGTTTTACGAGATGGAAGTGGTTTACTGGGAATCGCATCTTCACTTTTGCCAAAGAGAAACCGGTAGAGCCTCGAGATGCGCCCTTGCGTGCTAGTGGTTAGCGGTGGGGCTACCACATTTTTAAAATACCCATTTGCATAATGGTCACTGTCAGCCTGCGGCTCGACAATTGGAGCGACAAATTCCGGCCGCTTGCTGTAGAAATAGAGACTGACTAAAGCAATGGCCAGAAAACTAAATAGCATTTTCACGTGTGATCCTTAAGCGGTCTTTCGTAGACATTTTTATTGGTGTTGGAAAATTGCCCGTTTAATTAAAGCGTGTCAAATAGTTTGATTTTTAACCGTCTTTTTTTAAGTCCGCTATGCTCAGCGATAACTTTATTTGGCAATCGGGGCTACTCCAATTTCAGTATCCTCAATTAGCCTAAAGATGCTTTAGTCATAAATCTAAAAGAAAAATAGCTGCGCTAAAATGAAGTGAGCTCAGCCCTTTTAGGTTTTGGCTCAAAATGCACTCGCTCTGCCTGTAGGTGGCTACTGACTAACCCGCGGCAGATCAGGACAAAGTTGAAAAGGTACTATTTAAGAGACAAGCCCCCTGATTTTCGTCTTCTATCCTTAAGCTGTTTTTTCATCTTATTGCGGTTGCTAAAAAGTAAGGGGTACGTTTAATGCTTAGACTAGGGAGATTGGGGAAAAAAGCTTTCCCCTTAACAGTTGTTGCAACGGCTTGTTTTGCAATATTTCAAGCCAATGCAGCTGTTGACTGTTCAAATCTAAAAGAGTGGCAATCTGGCACAGCTTATTCTGGTGGAGACCAGATACAAAAATCAGGTGTCGCCTATACCGCTAACTGGTGGACTCAAGGTAATGATCCCGTCTCTTATTCTGGTGATTACCAAGAGTGGACCAAAAATGGTGAATGCTCCGGCTCAGCTGGCGGCAATACCGGTGGCGATACTGGTGGCGGCACACAAGAAAATGTTATGCCTACAATTACTTTCACATCACCTGCTGCCAATAGCCAATTTACTGTTGGCGACAGCATTGAAATTACTGTTAACGCACAAGATAGCGATGGCAGCGTTGATCGCGTCGAATTTAAGGCGGGAGGCAGTAATTTAGGTACGGTGAGCAGTGCTCCATTCAAGCAAAGCTATCAGCTTGATAAAGAAGGGCAAATTACCATTACCGCCACTGTGTACGACAACGAAGGAGCGAAAAAAGAAGCCTCCGTTACAGTCACTGCGAAAGCGGCTGCAGTCGCACCAGGAAATAGTTTGCCAACGGTTAAACTTGCTGTTTCTGCTAGCAAAATAACGCAAGGAGACAAAGTCACCCTGACCGCTGAAGCGACAGACAGTGATGGAAAAATCAAACAAGTTGATTTTTATGCCGACGGAAAATTGCTCGGTAGTAGCCAAGCTGCACCTTACACTTATGCTTGGGTCAGTGATAAAGCCGGTGAAATCAGTGTTCATGCTAAAGCTATTGATGATGACAACGGTAGCACAGAAAGTGGTAAGCAAACGATCAGTGTAGCAGCGGCAAGCACTGGTGGCTCTGGCGGCTCAGGTGGCACTGCGGGAGGCGGGGATTTTGGCGAATGTCGTCCTGAAGGCATGTATCAAACGCCAGGAGTCAATGTACCTTACTGTACGACTTACGATGCAGAGGGTCGGGAAAAATTAGGAGCAGATCATCAGCGCCGTATCATTGGCTATTTTAC
>JBOFXO010000405.1:0-19231 GCA_051654185.1 Vibrionaceae bacterium
GGTCTTGAAGTGGGCTATCGCTTGATCCCGATGGTGGATAAAGAGCAAGGCGGCGAGCTGCTTGATCGCGTGAAAGGGGTGCGCAAAAAGTTGTCGCAAGATTTTGGATTTTTGATCCCGCCTGTGCACATTCGTGACAATTTAGAGCTGCCACCTAATCATTACCGCATCACATTGATGGGCGTTTCTGCTGGAGAAGCGGCGCTGCGTCATGACAAGGATTTGGCGATAAATTCTGGGCAAGTTTTTGGCAATATTGATGGTGAAAAAACCGTGGATCCCGCGTTTCAGCTAGAAGCTGTGTGGGTCGAAAAAGATCAGCGTGAGCATGCGCAGGCGCTTGGTTACACAGTGGTAGATCCTGCTACTGTGCTGGCAACCCATTTAAGCCAAACTTTGACCAACAATGCTGAGCGCCTGCTTGGTCATGATGAGGTACAAAATCTTATCGACATGTTGGCTAAACAGTCGCCGCGATTGGTTGAAGGGCTTATTCCGGATCGAATTTCGCTTGGCTGCGTGGTGCGCGTGATGCAAAACCTCTTAAGTGAAGCTATCCCCATTCGTGACGTGCGCACTATCGTGCAAACCATCTCAGAATACGCAAATAAAACCCAAGATCCCGATATTTTGACAGCCGCTGTGCGCATCGAGCTTAAGCGCATGATTGTTCAAGAGATCAATGGTACTGAGCCTGAGCTGCCGGTGATAACGCTTGCCCCTAATCTGGAACAGATATTGCATAAGACTATGCAAGCGGCAGGCGGTGAGTCGACTGGGATTGAGCCTGGGCTTGCTGAGCGCTTGCAACAGAGTTTAGCAGAAGCTACGCAGCAGCAAGAGCTGCAAGGAGAGCCGGCAGTTTTGCTTACCTCTGGGGTGCTGCGCTCGACGCTGGCAAAGTTTGTAAAAAGTACTATTCCGGGGCTGCGCGTTTTGTCGTACCAAGAAGTGCCTGACGAGAAACAGATCAGGATCGTTAAAGCGGTGGGAAATTAAGATTAATCACGGATCAGGGTTGATAGTGTGAAAATCAAACGTTTTTTTGCAAAAGATATGCGAACCGCACTGGCTCAAGTTAAAGAGACCTTAGGCGCAGAAGCGGTGATCATGTCAAATAAAAAGCTTAGCGACGGGATAGAGCTAGTTGCCGCTATTGATGTTGATCCGCCGCAGCCAAAGCCATCACGGCAAGCGCCCGCGCCATCAATTGGCTGGGAAGATGAAGATCCCCTTTATGGGCGCGATTTGCAGCAAGATAAGGTGCAGCTACGACGTGCTAAAACGCCGCTAGCAGAGGGCGCGCCTGAGCTAAATCGAAGAAGCGGGCCGGCTCGAGGGAATAAATTTGCCTCCTTGCTTGATAAATACAATGAGCATTTGCCTGAAAATGATGGTCACGATGAGCCTGAGGCAGATGATGAGCAATACATGCTGAGCACTTTTTTACAGCGCAGTAAAAATGAGAAAAAACAAGCAAGAAAACAAGGGCGTAGTGCAGACTTTTTAACTGAAGAAGGGCATTCGTCGCGTAAATTGCCCTCAGCGCATCAAGTCGCGCAGCAAGAAAAAAGCCAGCGGCTCGCCTCTTTGTATCAGCAGCAAAAAAGCGAAGAGCAGCAGACCAATACTTGGCAAAATTCGCGCACTAAGCCGCGCAACCAAAACGCTGGAAAAGAGCCAAACGCCGGAGAAATTGACGGTATGCGTCAAGAAATCAGCGCGATTCGTGGCCTATTAGAGCATCAGTTAGCCGGTTTAATGTGGCAAGAGATGGAGCGCAAAGAGCCGCTACGCGCGATGCTTATTAAACGCTTAGAGCGTATAGGGTTTTCGCCGGCGCTTGTGGATCAGTTAGCAAGTTATATTCCTGAAAATCTTTCGCCGCGCGAAGCTTGGGATGAGCTGCTGTCTATCATCAGCGATCAGATCATCACCGCGGAAGATAATTTGCTTGAAGAAGGCGGCGTGATCGCGCTGCTTGGGCCAACGGGCGTTGGCAAAACGACCACCATTGCAAAGCTTGCTGCGCGCGCCGCCATGGATTTTGGCGCCGACGATGTCGCACTTGTGACGACGGATACGTTTCGTATTGGCGCACATGAGCAGCTTGCAACCTATGGCCGCATTTTAAGTTGTCCTGTCAAAGTAGCAAAAAATGCGCAGGAGCTTGCCGATATTTTGTATCAGTTTCGCTATCGGCGCTTAGTGCTGCTTGATACAGCAGGTATGGGGCAGCGTGACATGCGCTTATCTGAGCAGCTTGATACCTTGATCAAAAACAGTGGCGCGCATATTCGCAGTTTTTTAGTTTTATCTGCAACTTCGCAAAGACGTGTGCTGCAGGAAACGATAGATCATTTTTGCAAAATTCCACTGTCTGGCTGCATTTTAACCAAGCTTGATGAGTCGTTAAGCCTTGGGGAGATGATCAGCGTCATGATTGAGTATGCGCTGCCGATTGCTTATCTGACCAACGGGCAGCGCGTGCCAGAAGATATTCGCAAAGCCAGCGGCCAATATCTGGTGAATAAAGCCAGCGAATTGTTTGAAAATGACCCTGAGCAAAAGGTGCAATTTTGGGATTGTTCGTTAACAGAATCCAATTCGGCGGATTTTTATGATTGATACAAGCATGTATGACCAAGCTAGCGGTTTGCGCAGGCTAACCGTGCCTTCTCGAACGAAAGTCATTACGGTGACTGGCGGCAAAGGGGGTGTTGGCAAGACAAACATTACGCTTGGTATGGCAACCGCTCTTGCTAAGCAAGGCAAAAAGGTGATGGTCCTTGACGCTGATCTTGGGCTTGCCAATGTCGATGTTTTGCTCGGCCTGCGCGTTGGTAAAAATTTAAGCCACGTGATGCAAGGGCTTTGCGATCTGCAAGATATCATTATCGAAGGGCCTAATAAGATGCAGATCATTCCGGCAGCATCGGGTCTGCGCCGCATGGCTGAGTTAAGCGCCGCTGAGCATTTAGGGCTTATTCGCGCTTTTGGATCGCTTGAGCATGAGATTGATGTGTTGCTGATTGATACGGCGGCGGGCATTTCGGACATGGTATTGAGCTTTTCGCGTGCCGCGCAAGATGTGCTGATCGTCGTGTGTGATGAGCCGACATCCATTACCGATGCGTATGCGCTGATCAAGATCTTAAGCCGCGAGCATGGTGTGACTCGTTTTAAAGTGGTCGCTAACATGGTCTCAAGTTACCACGATGGTCGTGAGCTATTTCACAAGCTCGCACGTGTGACAGAGCGCTTTTTAGATGTAGGGCTTGAATATGCTGCTTGCATTCCTATGGATGAAAATTTGCGTCAGTCAGTTAAACGGCAAAAATTGGTGGTGGACTGCTATCCAAAATCCCCCGCATCGCTAGCTTTAAATGCGCTTGCGACCAAAGCGTTAAGCTGGCCTGTGCCAAAAACGGCGTCGGGTCACATGGAATTTTTTGTAGAACGCTTATTGCTGTCACCTGAATGTACAGGAGATTTTAGTGAGTAAGGCACTCGCTTATACAAAAACAGCTTCGCAAGCCGAGGCGGTTTTAAGCAAATACGCTAATTTGGTTAAACGTATCGCGCACCATTTGATTGCACGTCTGCCACCTTGTGTGCAGCTCGATGATCTTATCCAAGCTGGCATGATTGGGCTTTTAGAAGCGCAGCAAAATTATGATGCAAGTAAAGGCGCAAGTTTTGAAACTTATGCCGGCATTCGTATTCGTGGCTCTATGCTTGATGATATTCGAAAAGGCGATTGGGCACCGCGCTCAGTACACCGAAATTATCGCGCAATTAATAAAACCATCGCTATTTTAGAAGCTGAGCTTGGATTTGAGCCGTCAGAAAAAGAAATTGCCGCTAGACTTGAGGTGAGCCTTGAGCAGTATTGTCAGATGCAAAATGACATCAATACTAGCCGGCTGATTGGCATTGAAGATCTTAGTTATGAAGATGGATTTTCTTCCGATGAGAAAGGATCTGATCTACCTTTTGATCAACTGGCAAAAGAAACTTTTCAAGAGCGGCTTGCCGAGGCGATCAAGAGCTTACCTGAGCGTGAAGCTTTAGTTTTGTCTCTTTACTATGATGAAGAGCTAAACCTAAAAGAGATTGGCGCCGTGATTGGCGTGAGTGAATCTCGGGTTTGTCAGATCCAAAATCAGGCAATGTTGCGATTACGGTCAAAGCTTGCTGCTTGGAGTAAATAAATGTCTTGCAGCTAACGACTAAAGGAAGAGGTGGTAAGTGGATAAGAATATTAAAATTCTCGTTGTAGATGATTTTTCCACAATGAGACGCATCGTTAAAAATCTTCTTCGCGAGCTAGGCTATACCAATGTCATAGAAGCCGACGATGGAACGACGGCATTGCCTCTTTTAAAAAACGGTGATGTCGATTTTGTTATCACCGATTGGAACATGCCAGGAATGCAAGGGCTTGATTTGTTAAAGCATATTCGCAGTGATGCGGCTTTAAAGCACCTCCCAGTGCTGATGATCACCGCTGAAGCTAAACGAGAGCAGATCATTGCCGCAGCTCAAGCTGGCGTAAATGGTTACATTGTTAAGCCTTTTACGAGTGTCATATTAAAAGAGCGCTTAGATAAAATTTTTGAGCGTATGTAACTGCGTATCATTGGTGTTATATCCGCAGCAGCGTAGCGCAGTGAAGGATGTTTAAATGATCACTCTTAGTCAGGCACAAAATTTAGTGCACCTTCTTGAGAATGGTGAGCAAGAAAAAGCTGAGCAGCTATTTTTGCAGCTTATAGAGCAAACCAAACAAGGTTTGTCAATCCAAGAAGGCAAGGTCGAGCTGCAATCGAAAGATTGCTCAGAAAATGCCGTTTCAGCGCAGCTAACGACGACTTTAACCTCCGCTAAGCTGCCTGAAGTTGAAGAGCGGCTTGATTTTATTCTTGAAAAAACACAGCGTGCGGCTGATAAATCTATCGATGCGATTGAAGTGACTCAGCTTATTGTCGATGACTTGCACAGCGCACTTTCTCGATTGCGCACGAATTGGCGCAGTTTTGCTCAAATTGATGCTTTGCACACCGATGAGCTTGCTGTATCGGTTGACGCCATTTTTGACAAAATGGACTTTCAGTGCAAGTCGTTACGATCTCAATTGAATCAAATATTAGAAGCGCAGGAATTTCAAGACATTACCGGACAAGTGATTGTGCAGGTGATAAACGTGTTGCAACAGATCCAAACGCAATTTATCAGTATTGTCGATTTGCATGAGATCCATCGTGAGCCTGAGCAAAAAAGCGTTGCGTTGGATTTAACCATTGCCGAAGGCCCCATTGTTACGCAAAGCCAAAAGCAAGAAAAATCAGTGTTAAAAGATCAAAATGAAGTTGATGATCTTTTATCTAGCCTTGGCCTTTAGGAGATCCCTATGAGTCTCGATATGGATGATGAAATATATCAAGATTTCTTAGTTGAGGCTGGTGAAATCCTTGAGCAGCTTTCTGAGCAGTTAGTAGAGCTGGAAAAATCGCCAGATGATAAAGATTTGCTCAATGCCATTTTTAGAGGTTTTCACACCATTAAAGGTGGCGCAGGCTTTCTATCGCTCACGCCGCTGGTTGAAACTTGCCACTGCGCTGAAAATGTGTTTGATAATCTGCGCAAAGGAGCAGTAAAGCTTTCTTCCCCTTTGATGGATGCCATTTTGCAGGCCTTAGATACCATTAATGAGCAGTTTGCCTGTGTGCGCGAGCGTAAAGCGTTACCGCATTGTGATGCAGATCTTATTGCAACCTTGCAAGACTACAGCCACCCTCAAGAGCGCCAGCCCGAGCTGCCCGTAGCAGCTAAAGCTGCCCCTCAGCATGATAAGCTGTTAGAAAAAGCTACACCTGAGCCGCAGTCTGATGAAATTACAGAAGAAGAGTTTGAGCGTTTGCTTGATGAATTGAAAAACGAACAAGCAAGTTTAGAAAAAACGGCCAGTTCTGATCCATCAACGAGTGTGGTTGCTGAAGATGGTGATATTACCGACGAAGAATTTGAAAAGCTGCTTGATCAGCTACATGGTAAAAAGAAAGTTTCCGCACCTGCAAATGCGCAAATAGCCAATGATGCCCCGCCTTTAGCCAGCGAAGTCACTCCTTTAGCAGAAAAGTCGGTAGTTGCTGCACAGCCTGAAACTTCAGAAAACCTTAGCGCAAAAAATAGCGATAAAAAAGCGTCATCGTTAATTTCTGAGCCTACGATCCGCGTTGATACGGAAACCCTTGATACTATTATGAATATGGTCGGGGAGTTGGTGCTTGTAAGAAACCGCTTAATGACACTTTCAACTCACATTTGCGATGATAACTTTAGTAAAGTTGTCACAAGCCTCGATGTGGTGACAGGCGATTTGCAAACTGCGGTGATGAAAACGCGCATGCAGCCTATCAAAAAGGTGTTTGGCCGTTTCCCGCGAGTTGTGCGCGATCTGGCAAGGACACTTAAAAAAGAAATCGCGTTAAAAACCATCGGAGAAGAGACCGATCTTGATAAAAATTTGGTAGAAGCGCTCGCCGATCCTATGGTGCATCTAGTGCGTAATTCCATAGATCACGGCATAGAAATGCCCGATGTGCGTGAAAAAAACGGCAAGCCTCGCGAAGGCACAGTGACATTAAGCGCGGTGCAGCAAGGCGATCATATTTTGCTGACGGTAGAAGACGATGGCGCGGGAATGGATCCTGACAAATTGCGCCGCATCGCGGTTGAGCGTGGTCTTATGAAGCCTGAAGCTGCAGAGCGGCTCAACGAAAATGAAGCCTTTGCGCTGATCTTTGCCCCAGGTTTTTCTACTAAAACCGAGATATCTGATATTTCTGGCCGCGGCGTTGGCATGGATGTGGTTAAAACAGCCATCAACCGCCTCAATGGCTCTATTGAGATAGATTCTAAGCTTGGTCTTGGCACTAAAATATACATTAAAGTGCCGCTGACACTTGCAATTTTGCCGACCTTAATGGTGGGGGTTAATAACCATCCCTTTGCATTTCCTTTGTCAAATGTGAGCGAAATCATCAATCTAGATCTAAAAAAAGCTCATTGTGTCGATGGTCAGCTAACTTTAATAGTACGTGAAAAATCGATCCCGCTTTTTTACTTGCATGATTGGTTTTCTAAGAATCCTAAAATGGCAAGCAAAGATCAAGGGCATGTTGTGATCATTCAGCTTGGCTTGCAGCAAATAGCCTTTGTCGTTGATGTGCTGATAGGGCAAGAAGAAGTGGTGATAAAATCGCTTGATCCAATGCTGCACGGCACGCCTGGCATCGCTGGCGCTACGATCACAAGTGACGGGCACATAGCATTGATTTTAGATGTTCCTAATTTGCTAAAACGTTATGTTTCTCGGTAAGTTAAATTTACAGGCTGGATATGGCATTTAAAGTTTTAATCGTTGATGACTCAACTTTTTTCAGGCGCAGGCTGACAGAGATCATTAGCAGCGATCCGATGCTTACAGTTGTAGGTTGCGCCGTGAATGGCGAAGAGGCGGTAACTAAAGCGGCTCAGCTGATGCCTGATGTGATCACCATGGATGTTGAAATGCCTGTTATGAATGGTATCGATGCTGTAAAAGCCATCATGCGTGCAACGCCAACACCAATTTTAATGTTTTCTTCGCTGACGCATGCAGGTGCGCAAGCTACCCTTGATGCGCTTGACGCTGGTGCGGTTGATTTTTTGCCCAAAAATTTTGAAGACATTGCGAGTAATCGCCAAGAGCGATTAGAGGTGTTGCTGCTTCGCTTAAAAATGCTTGCCAAAAAAACGGTGATGAAGCCTTCATTGCCAAATGAGGTCGCCCTTAAGAAAAACGTGCGTGAAGAGCCGGTTTCGTTGTCTTTGCGAAAACTGAGTGTCAATGAAGCGGCTTCTAGTCAGGTGCATGAACGTGTAAAAATTCAGGCAGCCTACAAGGCAAGTGGTAAGCAGTATAAAGTGCTTTTAATTGGCGCCTCAACTGGCGGACCTGCTGCTTTGCAAACGATTTTATCGCAGCTGCCCGTCAATTTTCCTTTGCCAATTTTACTCATGCAGCATATGCCAGCTGCTTTCACCGGCGAGTTTGCGCAGCGCTTAAATAAAGAGTGTAAAATTTTCGTCAAGGAAGCGCAAAATAACGACATTTTAACGCCGGGTATTGCTTATTTAGCGCCGGGTGGCATGCAAATGCTGCTCGATAAGCAGCCAGTTGATGTCCGCATAAAAATCGTAGATAGCGATCCTGCCATAATGTACAAGCCTTCGCTCGATGTCACTTTTAGTTCAGTGGCTGCAATTTACGGCGAAAACACGCTCTCTTTGGTGTTGACAGGAATGGGCTCAGATGGCCGTGAAGGTGCGCGTCTTTTAAAACAGTGTGGTGGCACTATCTGGGCGCAAGATGAAGAAACGTGCGTGGTATATGGTATGCCGCAAGCTGTTGCTAGCGCAAATTTAAGCAGTGAAAGTTTACCGCTTGATAGGATTGCCGAGCGGATTTTTGTTGAATTGAATCTATCCTAAGGAGCAAAAGTGATAGTTTGGTGCATTGCGAATCAAAAAGGAGGGGTAGGAAAAACGACTACCGCCGTAGCGCTTGCAGGTTTATTAAGTCAGCAAAATAAGCGAGTTTTATTGGTCGATACCGATCCACACGCATCGCTTACCAGCTATTTTGGTTTTGATTGTGATGCTTTAACGCACAGCTTATTTGATCTTTTTCAGCAAGAGATGAACACTCGTGCGCAGATTGCCCCCTTAATTTTAAATACGCCATTCGCCAATCTTGATCTGCTGCCCGCGCAAATGTCACTTGCTACATTAGACAGAGTGATGGGCCAGCGAAGCGGAATGGGACTTATTTTAAAAAAAGCACTGGCAACGCTAAGCGATGATTACGATTATGTTTTAATTGATTGCCCACCTATTTTAGGGGTGATGATGGTAAACGCGCTTGCTGCAAGCTCGCGTATTTTACTTCCGGTGCAAACTGAATTTTTGGCGCTCAAGGGGCTTGAGCGTATGCTAAAGACCTTACACATTATGCAAAAATCGCGCAGCAGTGCATTTAAATTGTGCATTATCCCCACTATGTACGATAAACGTACGCGCGCCTCTTTAGAAACTCTACAAATTTTAAAAGATCGTTATGCGCAAGTGGTATGGCCGTCAGCTATCCCTATCGATACCAAGCTGCGCGATGCAAGTTTAAAGCATTTGCCGCCTTCTTATTTTTCCAAAAGCAGCCGCGGGGTTTTTTCTTATAAAACCTTGCTTGCTTATTTAGAGCGCTTAGAGCTTGATGAACGCTGAAAGACCATCGCATGAAGCGGCGTTAGAAAATTATTTCGCTGATTTGCTTTCACAAAACAGCTGTGATCCAGATTGCCTGTCCGCTAAAGAGCTGCTTGATGTTTCGTTAGAACCTTCTGCGCAAAAAAAAGAGGACGCTGCTGCTTGTCTGCCACAAGCGTTACCGGTTGATGTACAGCCGCCTAATCAAGTTTGTGATGCAGGCGGTGGTGATACTCATGAAGCGTTGCCATACCCCTTAGAGCTTGCGGTTTTTGATGTTTCAGGGATCCGCTATGCGCTGCCTTGTGAGGCGGTTTGCGCTGTTCATCATGATTTTACAAATGAGCTTGCGTTTGTTGAAACAGCGCAAGCTTGGCATTTGGGGATCTTTTATCACGCAGATCAAGCTATTCATGTTGTTGATTTAACTCGGTGGGCAGATCCTTCAATCTCATTGCCGCAGCAAGAGCTAGGTTATTCGCATTTAATTGTATTAAGCAGCAAGCTCGCTTTAGCTTGCCATTCTTTAACACTGGGCGCAACACTTGATCATGCCAGTACCATCTGGCGCAAAAAAGCGGGAAAACGAGCATGGCTAGCTGGATTTGTAAAAGAGCCAGCATGTGCTTTACTTTTGATTGAGACGCTGATCAGCGCGTTAGAGCAAAGCATACAAGTTATTGATCAGCATAAAAAATAGCCAAGCAAAATATAGTTTACCAAGTAGAGGTTTTTATGCCGTCTGTATCCGCAGTATTAAAAGAAAAAAGTAACGATGATGTATTACAGTGGGTGACCTTCATGCTAGGAAGCGAAACTTACGGAATTAACGTAATGCAGGTTCGTGAAGTGTTGCGTCACACTGAAATTGCGCCAGTACCTGGCGCGCCTAATCATGTGCTTGGGATCATCAATTTACGCGGCAATGTTGTGACAGTGCTTGATATGCGCACTCTTTTTGGCTTGTCACCTTGTGAAGTGACTAACGAAACGCGCGTCATTGTTATTGAAAGCAGCACGCAGGTAGTAGGCCTTATGGTCGACTGCGTTGCAGAGGTGGTGTACTTGAAATCTTCAGAAATCGATACAACGCCGACTGTTGGCACAGATGAAGGTTCTAAGTACATTCAAGGAATTTGCAATCGCAATGATAATTTATTGCTTTTAGTTAATCTTAACCGCCTATTAACCGACGATGAACTGGTGGAGGCGGTAAGCAAATAATGCAAATACTTGTGTTATATGGCGTTATCGCCTCTTTAGTTGCAATTGTCGCACTCTTTATGATTAGTTTGCGTAATAAGCAAACTCACGTTGAAGCGGCGGAAAATAAATATCAAGCCATGGAATTACTTGCGAAAAATATGCGTCAGCAGCAGCAAGCGTTAGCTAAGCAATTTAATGAGCTACGGGCT
The DNA here is from genome assembly GCA_051654185.1 of Vibrionaceae bacterium. Taxonomy (GTDB): domain Bacteria; phylum Pseudomonadota; class Gammaproteobacteria; order Enterobacterales; family Vibrionaceae; genus Enterovibrio. The sequence continues at coordinate 10,725 of JBOFXO010000405.1, forward strand.
GCTAGTGTAGGTATGAGCGAAAAATTAGCCCAGCTATCAGCGCGCTTTGATGATTTAGCAGAAAAACACCATCAGTTAGAAGAGCAAAAAGGTGAGGGGCGCCTTTATAGCCGAGCCGGAAAGTTAGTTGAGCTTGGCGCCGATCTGGAAGAGTTAATGGAAGAGTGCGAGTTGCCAAAAGCAGAAGCTGAGCTGCTTATGAATGTTCGCAAACAACGTTTATCTCGATAAAATGATTGCTTGTTACAGCAGCGCACTTTGTTTAGTTACAAGGTGCGCTTTTTATTTCGCAACATCATGATCTATTTAGAATATTTTCTTAGTCCTTTGCTTTTGCTTACCATTCCTTGTGATATCATTCGCATTTGTTAGCATAAAAAACTTGCATTGACCTGCAACAAGCTACTTCGTGCTTTCTTCGCGAAAAGTGCTTGCGCGCAAGTTAGCTTTGCCTTTGTTACTGGCTGTTTTTGTAACTTGCTAACTGCAATGGGTTGCAAATGAGTGGATCTGCTATGCCCTCTTGAACCTCTGTATTTGGCTGCATGCAGATTTTTGTGCTGTTATTTTGGCTTTACACCGCGATGTTAAAGTAATGTGATCGGTTGCTGCGAATTTGTTTGGGATAACAATGTTGGAATTGGCTGGACACGCATTATTGGCGGCTTTTAAGTGGTGCACAAGGCTTCACTATTTCTTGTCGCTTTTCCCTTTAATAGCAAGGTTATTGACTTTGCTTTTTGCTGTATCGCTTAAATTCTTGTCGATGGCAGTATCTGCGATGGTGCGCAGAGGTTTTTGGCTGGTTTTAGCACTGAGCAGCTTACCGTTTGTGCCATTATTTGTTCTAGCGCCGCATTTTTGCTCCTGCCGCCATCGACAATATTGCCAGCGAATTAGTCATAAGTGCACCGCTTGCGGGCTTGGTGCTTTTTTAGCAGCAGGTTATTCTTCGCTCTTATTGCAGGTGCGGCAAGTTGCGTATCTGTATGCAATCGTGGAAAATTCATGCGGTTTGTTTAAGAGGTCATCCATACGATGTGGCAGTTATTGCATCGCAATGTAACATCTAATGCCTTATATCATTTTTGCCAAAAGCTTGTACCTTGGTTTGCTGTGCTTGCTTGCATTACGCTGCTTACAGGGACCATCTGGGGGCTGATTTTTGCGCCGGCCGACTATCAGCAGGGTGACAGTTTTCGCATCATTTATCTGCATGTTCCCACCGCAATTGGTTCCATGATTGTCTATTTAGCGATGGCGATCGTGGCATTTATTGGCCTTGTTTGGCAGTCGCCTCATGCTCATTTAAGCGTAGCTGCCATGGCGCCGATTGGCGCCGTATATACCTTTTTAACGCTTGTGACAGGCTCTTTGTGGGGCAAACCGATGTGGGGGATCTGGTGGGTTTGGGATGCGCGCCTGACATCAGAGCTTGTGTTGCTGCTTCTTTATCTTGGCGTCATGGTGCTTAGCCGCATGTTTGCTGATCAAAAAAAAGCCGCTAAGGCTGCGGCTATTTTGGCCACAATTGGTGTCATTAATCTGCCGATCATTCATTTTTCTGTACAATGGTGGAATACTTTGCATCAAGGGGCAACGTTGACCACCTTTTCTAAGCCGTTAATTGACTCCATGATGTTGTGGCCTTTGCTGATCAATATCGTTGGAGTGATATTGTTTTTTATTTGTCTGTTTTTGATGAGCTTAACAAACAAAATCTTACACAGTGAATCAAATCAGGCGTGGGTACGCGATTTAATCATATGAGGATAATATGCAGTTTGCTTCGTTTGTAGAATTTATTGAGATGGGTGGATACAGCGCTTATGTTTGGCCTGCGTTAGGTTTTACTGTTTTAGCGTTTATCTGGCTTATTATCGATGCGGTATTAACTCGCCGTAAATTAAAGCGAATGGTGAAAGAAAGAGCGGCACGCGAGCAACGTCTTGAACTGGCAAAGCAGGCCAAGGACAGGTTGTGAGTCAAACTCGAAAAAAGCGTTTAGCCCTGATTTTGGCTTTGCTGTTGAGCGCGGCAACGACCATAGGGCTTGTTATTTATGCTTTAAATGAACATATGGATCTGTTTTACACCCCAAGTGAGGTGGTGTTTGGCAAAAGGAATGCTGGTAAGCCGCAAGTCGGGCAGCGCCTGCGCGTTGGAGGCGTTGTCGTCAATAATTCACTGGTGCGATCCCCTGATTCTTTAAAAGTCGTTTTTCAGATCAGGGACAAAGGCCCTGCTATTACGGTGGAATACGAGGGGATCTTGCCGGACCTTTTTCGCGAGCAGCAGGCTATTGTTGCTCAAGGCAAGTTAATTGAGCCTTTCAAAGTAAGGGCTGCTGAAGTATTAGCTAAGCATGATGAACGCTATATGCCGCCTGATGTGGCTAAAACTGTAGGGCATTGGCCGTCCAGTTAAAATAGACTGCGAAGCAAAAAGCAAGGATGTCGTTAATGATCGTAGAACTAGGCCACTTTGCGCTGAGCGCTGCACTTGGATTTTCATTGTTACTGAGTGTCATCCCGCTTTGTGGCTCGGCCTGTGGCCATCAAGCGATGATGCGTGCGGCAAAACCCTTAAGTGTGGTGATATTTGGCTGGTTGCTTTTAGCATTTTTAGCCTTGTTGTGGGCATTCTTCCATAACGATTTTACTGTCAACTATGTTGCGAATAACTCTAATAGTGCGCTGCCTTGGCTCTATCGGCTTTCTGCCGCTTGGACTGCGCACGAAGGCTCGCTGCTGCTTTGGGTGTTGCTGCAAGCTTTGTGGACTGTGGCTGTGGCAAAATTTAGCCAACATTTACCACTGATTTTTGTCGCCCGTGTGTTGTCTGTACTTGGCATGTTGTTGTGCGGCTTTTTGGCTTTTACGCTGTTTACTTCTGATCCCTTTTTGCGTACGCTGCCATTTTTTCCGGTTGATGGACGCGAGCTTAATCCGTTATTGCAAGATCCTGGGCTTATCGCGCATCCCCCGCTGCTGTATATGGGTTATGTCGGATTTTCTGTTACTTTTGCCTTTGCAATTGCAGCGCTGATGAGCGGGCAGCTAGACATGGCTTGGGCGCGCTGGTCGAGGCCGTGGAATATCGCCGCGTGGGTTTTTCTTACGCTTGGAATCGCTTTTGGTTCTTGGTGGGCCTATCACGAATTTGGCTGGGGCAGCTGGTGGTTTTGGGATCCGCTAGAGAATGTCTCCTTGATGCCTTGGCTATCAAGCGTCGCGTTAATGCATATGCTGGCGGTAACTGAAAAGCGTGGCACGTTTCGCGCTTGGACGATGCTGCTGGCACTGGCGACTTTTTCACTGAGCCTATTTGGCACGCTGCTAATGCGCTCGGGCGTTTTGGTTTCGCTCTATTCGTTTACTTCAGATCCCGCGCGCGGCCTGTTTATTTTACTGTTTTTGTCGGTTGTGATTGGCGGATCATTTTTGCTCTACGCGCTACAAGCTGGCAAAATTCGCGAAAAATACACATTTGTCCTTTTTTCGCGTGAAAGTGGTTTGCTGGCCAATAATATTTTGCTGATGACTGCGCTCAATATTGTGCTGCTTGGCACGTTATTACCGCTGCTGCTGAGCTTTGGCGATTCAGGCTCTGTCTCTGTTGGTGCGCCCTATTTTGACTTGTTGTTTTCTTGGCTAAGCGTCCCGTTTGCGCTGCTGCTCGGTGTTGGCCCTTTGCTGCGCTGGAAGCACGATAATATTAAAAATTATAAAAATATTTTGCTGGCAAGCGGGAGCTCGGCGGCTCTACTTAGCATCGGCTTAGTGTGGTTTTTCGGCGACACGTTTAGTTTAAGGGCTGCGTTTGGCTGCATGCTAGGAATTTGGGTGGGGCAGCTGATCTTGTGTGAAATTTATCTGCGTACAGTGCGTGCGACCTCTTTGCTGGCAGGCCTTAGGCTTTTAAGCGGTAGCCATTATGCAATGGTTTTTGCTCATCTTGGATTTGCTGTACTGCTTGTTGGGGTGGTTCTTGCTAAAAATTATGATGCTGAAAGAGTGGTAAAAATGGAATTAGGCTCTTTGGCGACGTTAAAAGAGTATCAATTTCATTTTGCGGCGCTACAAAGCAAAGCTGGGCCTAATTATCAAGCGGTTGTGGCTGATTTTGTTGTCACTAATGGTGAAAAATTTGTTGAACGATTAGAGGCTGAAAAACGCACTTATGCCATACAAGAGGCTGTATCTACGCAGGCGGCTATTGCTAAAGGCGTATTTCGTGATATTTATGTGTCGCTGGGAGAGGAAGTGGCCGAAAACACTTGGTCGGTGCGCCTCTGTTATAAACCTTTTGTGCGCTGGATCTGGATTGGGGCGCTGCTGATGGCGTTTGGCGGCTGCTTTGCTCTGTTTGATAAACGTTATCGTATTGCGCACATGTTCCATAATAAAGGCTCGTTTTGTGAGAAATAAAATGCTCTACGTGCCGCTGCTGGTGTGCATAGCACTGACAGCCGTTTTTTTCCTCAAGCTTAGGCGTCTTGCGCAAGGTGAGTCGTTGACGATGGTCCAATACGCGTTGATAGGCAAGCCAATTCCTTTTGCTAGCGGGCAAGATCTTGTGCAAAAGGATAAAATTCATGACCAAACACTCTTTTATGGCAAAGTGCAGCTGCTTAATGTGTGGGCGAGTTGGTGCTCGGGCTGTTATGAAGAACATTTTTTTTTACAAAGCCTTGCAAAAAAAGGCATCAATATTATTGGGCTTAATTATAAAGATCAGCGCGAAAAAGCGATCGCTTGGCTTAATATGTTGGGCGGGGCCCACCAAGTTCATCTTTTTGATGGCAGTGGTATGCTCAGCCTAGATCTTGGCGTTTGGGGCGCGCCAGAAACGTTTTTGATAGACAGCAAAGGGATCATCCGTTATCGCCACATTGGCCAAGTCAATGAACAAAATTGGAAAAAAACGCTGCAGCCGCTCTATCAAGCGATATTGGCGGAGGAGAAATGAAATTCGCCTGTATGTTGCTAGGGCTTTGTCTTTACATTCACGGCGCATGCATTGCCGGAGAAAATGTATATCAATTTGCTACGCTTGAGCAAGAGTGCCTATTCAAAGAGCTTGGCCGCGTGTTGCGCTGCCCTGCATGCCAAAGCGAAAACATTGCGCATTCGCATGCGCCGCTTGCGCAAGTGATGCGAGACAAGGTTTATGAGCAGATAAACCTTGGCAAAAGTAAGCAGCAAATCATTGATTATATGGTGGAACGTTTTGGAAACTCTGTTACTTACGATCCGCCTTTAACATTAAGCACTTTGATCTTATGGGTTTGGCCTGCGCTGTTTGTGCTATCGGGATTTATCTGGCTTGTGCGGTTAAGTCGGCGACGTCAAAATGTGGTGCTCAGTGTTGCCGAGCAAGAGCGCATGCAAGCATTGCTGCATGAAGAGGATAAATTTTCACATAAAGGCATGAAAAAATGAGTGAGTTGGCATTTTGGCTGACTAGCGCTGCTCTGATCATTATTGCCATTGCGGTGGTGATTTTTTTTTCTGTTAGTGAGCAAGGGCCCGCTAAAAATATCAGCTCAAGTGCGCTGAATAAAAAACTTTATCTTGATAGATCCGTTGAGCTGGCTAAAGAGGAAAAAAAAGGAATTATTTCCTCTAAAAATGAATTATTACCAGAGTTACAAAAAAATTTACTTTTTGATATTACAATCAAACCTGTTAGCAAACCTTTTCGCGATTCAAGCCGCAATGTCGTTTGGGTAACCTTTAGCGCGATTGCGGTGCTGCTGGTTAGCTATGGCGTCTATTTTCAGCTGGGCGGGCTGCCAAAATTGGCCCAGTGGCGTTTTGCCGATCAGCGTTTTCCTGAGCTGATGCAAAGACTTAACGCAGGTGAGGAGCTTAGCGATCAAGAGCAGCAAATTTTTGCTTTAGGGCTGCGCTCCTCGCTTGTATCAAACCCTGATGATGCACAAGGCTGGCTGCTGCTAGGAAAGACGCTTTTGTTTAATCATGATTGGCAATCTTTTGATTTAGCAGTCAGTAAAGCTTATGCCTTGTTGCCAAATGACGAAGAGATCAGGCTAAGATACGCTCAGGCTTTATTATCGCGTAAAGATACAAATAGTCATGCTCTGGCGTATGGTTTGTTGGATGAATTGCAACAATTAAGTGGTGAGATGGGCCTGCAAGCGCTCTCGCTATTAGCTTTAGATGCGTATGAACGTGCTCGTTTTAAAGGGGCTGCTTTTTATTGGCAAAAGATGCAACAGAGGCTTGAACCTCACGATCCGCGTATTGCGACCCTTGAGCAAAGCATTGCGCGTGCTAAGTTTCAATGTTTAGAACAACAGGAGCTGCCAATAAGCAGTGTCACTGTCAAAATCGAGCCGGGCGCTGATATTTTTGTTCCTCTTGAGAAAGCGGGCGAGGCCAAAAGAGGCGATCTTATCGTGACTGTGCATGAAAGCGTTGACTCGCCGATGCCGATTGCGACAAAAAAATTGCCTATAAAATTGCCGGTGAGCGTTACTTTTACGGATCTTGATACGGATAATTTAAGCGCTAAGCGGTTGTCGGATTTTCAACAAATTGTAATTAGGGCGCGTATTGACGTTGATGGTAACATGAAAACGCGCAGCGGCGACTGGTTTGGCGTGAGTCGCCCCTTATTGTTAGGGACGAGTCAAGTGATTGTAATTGACCAAAAGTTGCACTAAAGTTTGCACGCGAAATTAATTAATAATTATAACAATTAAGTTTCATAACATAGTTAAGGTGAATGGGATGGCTAAACGTGTGGTGCTAGTGTTGAGTGTCATATTGATAACAGGTTGCGCGGGGCGGGTGCAATCCCAGACTGTTGCAAATAAGCAGCCATCTTCCGTTCAAGAGATCCTTGCCGATGCTAGGCTTTTACGAGAAAAACAGCGTGAAAGCGCTCCAACAAAAGAAAGTGAGTCTGGTGAAAAAAAGACCTCTGATCCACTAGAGGGCTTTAACCGCGCGATGTGGGCTTTAAATTTCAAAGTGCTTGATCCTTATCTGCTGCGTCCGACTTCACTGGCGTATGTGAATTACACGCCGCGCTTCATTCGTAAAGGGATCTCTAACGTATTTAGTAACATAGAAGAGCCATTTAGCATGGTCAATAGCTTGCTGATCCTCGATGGTAAAAGTGCGCTCAGCCATTTTAACCGTTTTTGGATAAACTCAACGTTTGGCATTGCCGGCTTAATTGATGTGGCAGCGCTGGCACATGAGCCAAAGCAAGCGGATCGCCAATTTGGCGATGTGCTTGGCCATTATGGCGTCGGGCATGGCGTTTATGTGATGGCGCCGTTATATGGGCCGGTCACTGTGCGCGAAATGGTCGGTGATATCGTTGATGATCTTTATCCACCGCTCTCTTTGGTGGTTTTCCCTTACAATTTGATCAAATGGTTCTTCCAAGGTTTAGAAGATCGTGCTGAGCTTGTTGCGCAAGAAGGGCAGCTGTACAACTCGCCGGATCCTTATGTCTTCACTCGCGATGTTTATTTACAAAATAAAGCATTTCGCGCCAATTTGGGCAAAGAGCAGCAGCCACAAAAGCTTGATGATTCAGACATTAACCAAGCATTGCTCGATGAAGTCGATGGTTAAAAACGCAAAAAAAGCCCGCCCATTGGCGGGTTTTTATTAAGCGATTTAAAACTTATAGCTGTACTGCACGCCATAAAGTAGTGCATTTGCGCGCGTTGTCGCATCAACTTGAAGTTTAAAAATGGATTTGTCTAGCATGGTTTCATGCACGGAGACATCTTGCCCAATCAGATAGGTAACGCCAAAATCAAAGGTCGATTGTGGGCTAAATGCGTAAGAGACGCCGGTTGAGAGCCACTGTCTGTCTGAGTCTGGTACCGAGATTGAGGTGATCTTATCTTGAGCGCTGGTGTCATACATGTAGCCGGCGCGTAAGGTCCAATTGTTATTTAGCGTGAAAGTTGTACCTAAGGAAAGATGCCAGCCATCTTGCCATTCGTATTGGTTAAGCTCTGTGCCATCTGTCGTGGCCAATGTGTCAAAGGTGCTCCAGTCAATCCATTGCAGCGAGTAGTGCAACGCTAGGCGCGGCGTGGTTTGGTGAAAGCCTGAAAACTCGGCAATATTGGGTAGCGGAAGGATAAGCTCGCCCCTTGGCTTGCCTAAATAATTCACATCACCGCTTGCTTCGATTTCAGGGCTATAACGGTAGCTTAAGCCAAAACGGTGTTTTTCATTGACTTGATACACTGCGCCCACATTCGCGCCAATACCACTGCCGCTTGCGTCAATAGCAAGGGCTTGCATTTGAGGGCTGTTACGCTGCAGCTTTCCCATGCCATGAATAAAATCGATCCCCGCGCCAAGGCTTAGTTGCGGCGTTACTTTGTAAGCGGCGCTCACGCCAACATTGAAAGATTTGAGATCAGTAAGGCCACCAAACAGGCTTGCTTTATAGTCAGAAGCAAATTCGGTTTTAGTGCCAAAGTTTGAGTAGATAGCGCCGCCGAG
>JBOFXO010000406.1:0-4471 GCA_051654185.1 Vibrionaceae bacterium
ACCTTAAGCCATTCACGAATTTTTTCACGAAATACAGGATGAGCGAGCATCAGCCATGCTTCATCCAAAATAATGACTGCAGGCTGGCCATTGAGACGCCGTTCAATGCGGCAAAATAGGTATAACAAGATTGGTAAAGTGAACTTCTCACCAAGTCCCATCAGTTCTTCAATTTCAAAGGTGGTGAAATCGGTAAGTGACAAACCATCTTCATCTGCATCTAAAAGATGCCCCATTGAACCATCAACCGTGTATTGGCGAATAACCTCGCGAATAGTTGCATCTTGAATGGTCAGTGAGAACTCCGACAGCGTACGCGCTCCACTTTCGTGCATACTGATGATTGCATGAGCAATTTCGTTACGCTGCGCAGGCGTACTGTTTACGCCATTCAAGGCCAAAATAGTATCAATCCATTCCATTGCCCAAGCGCGCTCGGTTTTAGTCGCTAAGTATTGCAGTGGACAAAAAGCCAAGCGCCCATCATCAGCGCCAACAGCAAAATGCAAACCGCCTACCGCCTTAGTTAAGGGGTACATCGACATTCCTTTATCGAAAACGAAAATCGACATGCCACGATAACGGCGCAGCTGAGCGGCAATCATCGCAAGATGCGTCGATTTCCCAGCGCCCGTTGGGCCAAACATGAAAGTATGTCCCAAATCGCGCACATGCAAATTCAGGCGAAACGGAGTTGAGCCGCTAGTAACGCAGTGCATAAGAGCCGGCGATAAAGGTGGGTACATCGGACAAGGAGCCTGTGCACTCCCTGTCCAAATAGTGCTTGTCGGTAACAAATCAGCCAAATTTAATGTATTGATCAACGGGCGACGCACATTTTCTACACCATGCCCTGGGAGGCTACCCAAATAAGCATCAAGCGTATTGATAGTTTCAGTACGCGCAGCAAACCCTTGACGGTTGATGGCTTTTTCTACTTGCCGAGCAGACTGCTCAAGGCGACTGCGACTTTCATCCATCAAAATAACCACGCTGGTATAATAACCAACAGCAACCAAGCCGCTGCTCGCTTCTGCAATCGCCGCTTCTGCGTCGTGAACCATCAGCAATGCATCCTGATCTACACTGCTGCTGTTGGTATTAAACACTTGGTCAAAAAAGCCGCGTACCTTCTGCTTCCACTTTTTGCGAAATTTATCCAGATGCTTAATCGACTCGTGCTGATCCATAAAAATAAAACGAGATGACCAGCGGTATTCGATGGGCAATTCAGCTAAGGCACTCAAAATCCCTGGGTAAGACTCTAAAGGAAACCCTTCGATAGCAACCACTTGAATAAATTTGCGGCCAATTTTAGGGACAATACCACCCCACAGCTCTTGGCCGCCAAGATAAGCGTCCATATAAATAGGATTATTCGGCAGTTGCAACGGCTGATTAATACCAGTAACACAAAATTGCAACCAGCTTAAAAAATCATCATAGGTGATATGACTGCCATCTTCGTTGATACTCTTATGCCCACACAAGCGACTTAGCTTCACCACTGTAGAAAGCCTGTTTTCGATCACGCCAATTTCGCGTTTAAATTGGCCAATCAGCGCTTTGGTACGCGTTTTTTCGCTTTCCTCATCGCGGTCATCATCAAACATCAACTCAACAAATTTGCGCTGGGCCAGCAACGGAGGAAACCATGTCAGGGTAAAAACAAAATACCCTTCATACAAGGTGCCCAACCGCTCAAATAACTGGCGGCGCTCTTCATCAATTGCCGCAGAAACAGGATCGGGGAAATTTGAAACTCCGCGCTCAGAGTAGTTTTGCGCAGGACGACGCACGGCATCAACGTGGATCATCCAGCCATTGCCAAGGGTGGATAAAGCTTGATTTATCCGAAAAGAGACCATTTCGCGCTGCTCGTCAGTGCTACTTGCGTTGTCATCACCTTTGTAGAGCCAAGACGCCATAAAAGCGCCGTTTTTACATACAATCACCCCGTCATCAACAACCGCGGCGTAATTAAGTAAATCAACAAGCCCTGCGTCTTTAGCGCGATGTTTTTTCAACTTTAGCTGCGCATCTGCAGCACGGATCCGTGCAAACAAGATCAGCAATAGCGTTGCACCGCAGACAGCAATGGTCAATGTGATAGCTTGGATCATCATTTAAATTGTCTCTCTTAACTGGTGATATTTTCTCGGTAGGGGGTACTGCGAGCCGGGTAATAAGCTTTGTAGCGGCGGTGGCGCAAATAGACGTGGCGCAGCTTCGGATCAGATTTTGCCATAAGGCGACACACAAACAGCGCGCCAAACCACAAAAGCAAACCAAAAATCGTGGCCCGAAGCTCTTGAGCACTAAAAATAAGCGCTCCAGACAATAAGCCAGAAAACATAACCAGCTCGCGATCACCACCGATAAACAGATTTTCTCTATTACCGGCACGACGAATTGGAATAGTACGCAAAGCCATAACTACACCACAGCGCCGCTAAGGGGAAGGTACACAGCAACAATCTCGGCGCCGCGCCCAAAAAAGGTCGCCATCATGTTTTGCGCGCCGATCAGCAGCGCCATTACCAACACGATAAAAATTAACGAGCGAAAAAAACCATTGAGCTCGCCGCCAAAAATCAAGATCCCGCCAGCAACGACAATACCAATGATTGATAAGGAAAAAGCAACAGGGCCAGTTGCAGAGTTGCGTAAGTTAGTCAGCCAGCTTTCATAAGGCAAAGAGCCCCCCGTCCCTTCTGAAGCGATTGCCGGCTGGGTTATCAGCAAAAATAAGACTGCGCATAAAGTAAAATAGATGATAAAAGAACGAGTTAAGCAAATTGATGGAAAAGCAAATTGCATGAGTATCACTCCTCATTTTTATTTAACATTGCAAGGGGTTTTAAAGCGGTAAAGTGATGTACCGACCAGCCTGATAGCCTGAAACAGCTAAAATCTCTTGGATCCGGCGCCCCTCTGGCGCTCTTGTAATATGCACAACGATATGCACAGCTTCAGCAATCAAAGGCTCTATTTCAGCGGGCGCGGCGCGATTGCGGGTGATCAAAGAGCGCAGCCGCGCCAGACCTGCAGCGGCATTATTCGCATGCAAAGTTGCAACGCCGCCCTCGTGCCCTGTATTCCACGCATCAAGGAGATCTAACGCCTCTTCGCCACGCACTTCACCAACCAAGATCCGATCAGGGCGCATGCGCAGCGTTGTTTTGAGTAATTGCGTCATCGATACATCAAGACTGGTATGGTATTGAACGTGGTTTTCGGCAATGCACTGAATTTCTCCAGTATCCTCAATAATAAAAACTCGCTCGTGAGGAGCATTGCTCACCATTTCGTTGATGATGGCATTAACCAACGTGGTTTTACCTGAGCCGGTTCCACCAATGACGAGGATATTACGGTGCGCAGCAACGGCATCAACTAATACCTGCTTATGTGCTGCGGTCATGATGCCCTTTGCGACATATTGTTCCAACGTAAAAATAGCAACGGCTTTTTTGCGGATGGTAAAAGTAGGAGCTAAAACGATAGGCGGTAACTGCCCTGCAAAGCGCGAACCATCGAGTGGAAATTCTCCCTCCAAAATGGGGTTTTTGCGCGTGATCTCTTTGCCGTGATAACCGGCAATCGTTTCAATGATTGCTTGTGCCTGAGCTGCTCTGAGTTTACTGACACAGTGCATCCCTTCACCAAGCCTCTCAACCCAAACTTTGCCGTCAGCGTTGAGCATAAGTTCAACGGTTTTAGGATCATCAAGGACTTGTAAAAGGGAAGGTCCAAGATCTCGTTCTAGTTTTCTTTTTGCGCGATCCTTAATGGAATCGACCGTCTCATTTTGCTGCATCCACTACCTTGTATCACAGATAATTTGAGTCGATTTATACCGTATGCAAAAAGCAGTAAGCTCGCAACGCAAGCAATCAAAGATCGTAAGGAATTTGGCCTGCGAGGCCACAGATGAGACATATAGCGCAGCTATTTCACAGGCGTAACAAACTGTTGATAGGCGCGTTTTATAGAATATAAATATATTATTTTTCAAATAGTTATATTGAAAATGTTTTTTGAAGAGCAAATTTTTCAACGAGCATAAACGTTAAAGATGCTTAATAAGCCTCACGGGAATAAACATCCTTTTCATTATGTGGGCCACCACCATTTGATATTGTCTTTAGCAAAAAAATGAAAAACAGCCGCGAATGCAGCTGTTTATTTCAAAAAATACAAGCTCTAATTTTACGCAGGAGCCATGTCTAGAAAGTGATTGACCTCCTGACGAATTGATGCAACGTGACTGCCAAAGATAATTTGAATTGATTGGCCTTTATTGACAATCCCCATAGGGTTAGCTTCTTGAAGTTTCGATTCATTCACTAAATTTGGATCGTTAATTTCGACACGCAAGCGCGTATAACAATTTTGAACATCGATAATGTTATCTTTGCCGCCTAAACCTTCAATGATTGCCTTAGAGTTATATGCACCAGCATCAAGA
>JBOFXO010000407.1:0-1471 GCA_051654185.1 Vibrionaceae bacterium
CTTAACAGTGCGACAGGTAAAACTGAACGTATCGGCCGTATGGTTGAGATGCACGCCAACGATCGTAACGAGCTTGATTACGCGCAAGCAGGCGACATCATCGCTGTTGTCGGCATGAAAAACGTACAAACAGGCCACACCTTGTGTGATCCAAAACACGAATGTACGCTTGAGCCAATGATTTTCCCAACACCAGTAATTTCAATTGCTGTTACGCCAAAAGACAAAGGCGCATCAGAAAAACTTGGCACAGCGCTAAGCAAAATGGTGGCAGAAGACCCATCATTCCAAGTTGAAACTGATGAAGAAACTGGCGATACCATCCTAAAAGGTATGGGTGAGCTGCATCTTGACATCAAAGTTGACATTCTAAAACGTACTCACGGTGTTGAGCTGACTGTTGGCGCGCCACAAGTAGCTTACCGTGAAACCATCACCAAACCTGTTGAAGACAGCTACACGCACAAAAAACAATCAGGTGGTTCTGGTCAATTTGGTAAAATCGATTACCGCATCCGCCCAGGAGAAGCGAACTCTGGCTTCAAATTTACCTCTACAGTTGTTGGTGGTAACGTGCCAAAAGAGTTCTGGCCTGCGATTGAAAAAGGCTTTGCGGGCATGATGGCTACAGGTCCACTTGCTGGTTTCCCTGTGTTAGACGTGGAAATTGAGCTATATGACGGTTCATACCACGCCGTTGACTCATCAGCGATTGCGTTTGAAATCGCCGCTAAAGGCGCTTTCCGTCAATCTATGCCAAAAGCTGGCCCACAGCTGCTTGAGCCAATCATGAAAGTTGACGTGTTCACACCAGATGACCACGTTGGTGATGTGATCGGTGACCTTAACCGTCGTCGCGGCATGATCAAAGATCAACAAGCTGGCACAACAGGTATTCGCGTTAAAGGTGAAGTACCACTGTCAGAAATGTTTGGTTACATCGGTACACTGCGTACGATGACTTCAGGCCGTGGTCAATTCTCTATGGAATTCTCACACTACGCGCCATGCCCGAACAACGTTGCTGAAAAAGTGATTGTTGAGCAAAAAGAGAAAAACGCTAAGAAATAAGCCTCACGCGCTCGCCCTTTTCTAAGCGGCAGCGCGAGCTTGTTTAAGCACCACATTTAGCTCTATCTTTTTAAAAAGATAGGGCTTTTTAGTTTTTAGCAAGCCGCAAATAAAAACATGCTCATCTTTTTTCTTGTAAACACAAAAAAATAAGCCGACACAATGTCGGCTCTAAAACAAGGAATTTGTCAAAACAAGCGTTATTCGCTGAGCGTCACAACTGTTTTGTGCTTGTTATGCTCGCTATTAGCTAATGCTTGCGGCAAGTTTGCAAAGCTAAAAATAACCGGTTTTGTCACCTGTAATTCACCTGCGGCAACTTGCGCTAGCAACCTTTCGCCATTATTCATTAAAAGCTGCCAATCTTGCTCATCGCCGAATTGATGCAGCGCGCCAAGCG
>JBOFXO010000408.1:0-2634 GCA_051654185.1 Vibrionaceae bacterium
ACGAACTCAGGCACAGTGGCAGCAGTTATTCGCGCAGCACGCTGCGTTTAGTGGCACAACCACCGAATTTTGTAAGCAAAACAATGTTTCTCTTACCACGTTTTATTCCAGGCGCTCGCAACTCGCCTCTTCTGTTCAGTCACAAGCTGAACTTGCACCGCAACTTACAGCCGCATCACCAAAAAATTTTATTCAAGTAATACAATCAGCTACTACAAACGACGCTGCAAAATCTTGCGCCATACAATTTGATACCCGCACAGGCTTGCTTACTTTGGCAGAAAATTTAAAACCAGAGTTTATTCTTGCGATTATTAAAGGACTTAGCGCATGAAAATGTTTGTTAAGCCGTCTTGCGTCTATTTGTGCTCGCATTATGTTGATTTTCGTAAATCAATTGATGGCCTCGCTTCTCTCGTTGAAGCGGAGCTAGAATTGTCAGCGCTTAGCGGTGCATTGTTTGTTTTTTGCAATAAAAGCCGCGATAAGATCAAGATATTATATTGGGATAGCACTGGTTTTGCCTTGTGGTACAAGCGGTTAGACAAGCACAAATTTAAATGGCCGCAGAAAATCACGCCAAGCATGGTGATCACAAAGGAGCAGCTACAGTGGCTGCTGAATGGGCTCGATGTGATTGGCCATCAACCTATCGATACGAGAAACAAAAAAGTTCTGTAATAACAAATCGCATCTTAAAATTTAGCCGCGTATCGATTAAGATAGCGGCATGACAGAACACATTCTTGCACTAGAAAAGCGCATAGCTGAGCTCGAGCAACTGCTCGCACAAAAAGATGCCATTATTGCTAAGCTCGAAGCGCAGTGGCGGCTGGCACAGCAAAAACAATTTGGCAAAAGCGCCGAAGAATTTGTTGCGCCACTTGATGAATTTAACGAAGCTGAAAAAATTCTAGAGCAAGCAAAAGAAGAATTAAAACAGCTCACTCGTCCACGCCAAGCACCTAAAAGAAAGCCTCTGCCACAACATTTACCGCGCCAAGAAGTGATCCATGACATTGAGGATAAAAAATGCCCCTGCTGCCAAGGTCCACTGCACAAAATTGGCGAAGATAAATCAGAAAAACTGGAATTTATTCCCGCTAAAATCAAAGTAATCGTGCACGTTAGACCTAAATATGCCTGTCGCGCGTGTGAAAATACACAAACGAGCACCCCTATAAAGCAAGCGCCGATGCCGCCAACACCGATAAAAAAAGGGATCGCAACGGCAAGCCTTCTTTCGCAGATCATCACCAGCAAATTTCAGTTCGCATTGCCGCTCTATCGCTTAGAAGCGCTGTTTGCGCAGCATGACATCGAACTTAGCCGCCAAACCATGAGTAGCTGGATCGGCAAAAGTGCGTTGCTACTGAAACCTCTAGTCGAGCGATTAAGAGTCGAATTGTTGCAGCAAAGCGCATTGCACGCCGACGAAACTCCCGTTAACGTACTTCAATCAGAAAAAACAAACAGTTACATGTGGGTTTACTGCAGCGGCCGCGATAGCCCCGATCCGACAAGTTTGAGCAAAAATATCGTTTTATATGACTTTCATGACAGTCGAGCCGGCCGCTGCGCCAGCGATTTTTTACAAGGATATCAAGGGTATCTGCACGTCGACGGCTATCAAGGATATGAGACAACGCAGGCGACTTTGGTTGGCTGCTGGGCGCATGCTCGGCGCAAATTTATCGAGGCTAAAAAATTACAGCCAAAAAATAAAACTGGCAAGGCTGATGTGGCGCTCGCGTGGATCCAGCGTTTGTACGCGATCGAATCCAAACTTAAAAACTGCAGCGTTGCTGAAAAATATGCCGCAAGACAAAAAGATAGCCTGCCAATTTTACAAAAACTGCGCGAGTGGTTGGATCAAAATCAAGAGCAAGTGATAGGCAATGCAAAATTAAAAAATGCAATAAATTATATGCATAATCAATGGGATAAGCTCATTCGCTACGTAGATAACGGCTACTTACAAATTGATAATAATCGCGCAGAGCGGGCGGTGAAGCCGTTCGTGATTGGCCGCAAAAATTGGCTGTTTAACAATACAGAGCGCGGCGCCGCTAGCAGCGCCATTCTTTATAGCTTGGTTGAAACAGCCAAAGCTAATGGCTTGATCCCTTACGACTATTTGGTTGCGTGCTTAAATGAAATGTGCCAACCAGCACCCGATATCGAGCGTCTCCTACCATGGAATTTTGCGCAAGGTGTGGTTGGCTAGACGCTTACAAACAAAGTGGCGGTCGCTAGCTATAAATACAGCTGCTCGCACCCTGTTTTGTATGCTGTTGAAGAATAAAGGAATTTCTTATGGCGGCTATATTAAACAATGTCGTTTGAAAGTCATCAATGGTGCTGTAACTGCTAGCAGAAGCTTCCTTGCTTTGCGTCTAGGGAGAGAAATTTCTCTCTCCCTACAGCTATTGCTTAAGACTTGTTGGAACAGATCAAACTAAAGCGTGATAGCGAGCAACGATGGCAGCAACAACATCACTGTCTGCATTGAGACCAGTCACTTTGGCCAAAGCTTGGGCCGGGCCAAGATCAGTGAGTAAAGCTTGTAGTTCCACTGCTTGAGGATCATCTGCATTTTTGTAGCAAAGTGCTGCAGCAATTCCTTCTTGTAAG
>JBOFXO010000409.1:0-2524 GCA_051654185.1 Vibrionaceae bacterium
CCCTACTAACCAGTTGTGATAGCCAAAATGAACCACTAGGATCTGCTGCTCCCATGAATGTACGTTTTGCCACCTTTAATCTCTCTTTTGATCGCACAGCCCCCGGCATTTTATCCGCAGAGCTTGCGATGACACGCGATGCGCAAAACCGCCTGATCGCGCGCCTAAATGCCGGCGAGCTGGCCAATGAGGAAAAAAACACCGCCCAGCGTATTCAGCAGATCCGCAATGTCGCTGAGATCATTCAGCGCAATCGCCCCGATGTTTTTGTATTGAATGAATTTGACAGCGACGGGAGCGCGAACAATACCCGCGATCTCGAAGCCTTTAATAACAACTACCTTGCGCACGCACAGCACGCAGAAGTCACAGGTATCAGCTACCCGGTCAAACACATTTTTGCAACCAATACCGGCCTGATGAGCGGCTTTGATCTCAACCTAGACGGCAATGCTAATCAAGGGCCTGACGACGCTTGGGGCTTTGGCAACTACCACGGTCAATACGCTTTTGCCGTCATGTCAAAATTTGCGGTTGCAAGCGATAAGATCCGCACTTTCCAAAAATTTAAATGGAAAGATATGCCTGGTGAGATCAACCCTCTCATCGATGATTGCCAAAATGCCAACGCGCCTATTCCCGCAAATCGCGCTTGCGGCAATGCGTGGTATGATGACGCCGCATGGCAAGCGCTGCCGCTTTCGTCAAAGAATCATGTCGATCTGCCCATTCGCATCACAACACAAAACGGCCAGCAGACCACCATCCACTTTTTGCTTTCGCACCCAACTCCGCCCATTTTTGGCAATGCAGCGCGGCATAACGTCAAGCGCAATCGCGCCGAAATCGCATTTTGGAATGATTACATCAACGGCAAAAGCTACATGGTTGATGATAAAGGAATTTCTGGCGGACTAGCGTCTAATGCAAAATTCATTATTGCTGGCGATCTCAACGCCGATCCCATTACAGGCGACGGCGATCTTAGCGCCATTAATGCCCTTTATAATAATTCTCTAGTTAACCCATTGATCGGTAATGGATATCTAATACCAACCAGCGAAGGCGGCCCGGAATGCTTAAACGATCAGACTCTTTGCAAGCGCAACAACAATCGCCCTTTCCCTGAACGCATCACGAGCAGCAGCGGTTTGCAACTTGATCACGTCATCCCGTCGGCAAATCTCAATGCAACGGCCAGCGGTGTGTTTTGGCCAGCAAGCTTTGAAGCAGGCCACCACTTAGTCTACGCCCAAATTGACGGCGCGCCAGATATAGCCAAAAAAGTCAGCTCTGATCACCGTTTAGTGTGGGTTGATTTCAAGTTAGATTGATTTTAATTTCCCATAAAACCGCGGTGCAATTTTAAAGCCTCAATGTTAAAAACAACAAAGCCCAACGTGATAATTGGGCTTTGGCTGATGGTTAACAACTTTTTTCTATAAAAATAAGTTTAAACGCGCCTTCAGCAGCAAAATAATTAATCCCAATGTGGCGCAAGGCCTTGCGGATTTGCAAGACGCTCGCCACACTCAAGCGCTGCGATGGCTTGTTTATCCGCATCATCAAGGATCAGATCTCGCGCGAGCAAGTTACTCGCTAAATTGTCACGCTTAGTTGAAGAGGGGATCACCGCGTAGCCTTCGCCCATCGCCCACGCCAGAATAACCTGCGCAGCTGTAGCATTGTGCTTTTGCGCAATACGTATGATCACTTCATCTTTCAATGCTTTACCATAGGCAAGCGTCATGTAAGAGGTAATGTGAATTCCATGCTCTTTTGCCCAGCTCGCCACTTTGCGGTTTTGCAAATAAGGAGAAAGCTCGATCTGGTTAGTAGCAATATGTTGCGCGCCGACAGCGGCAATCGCTTTTTCCATCAAAGAAATGGTGAAATTTGAAACCCCAATTTGACGAGTCAAGCCCATCTCTTTTGCTTGCAGCAACGTTGTCATAAACTCTTCAACAGACACTGCGTCGTTAGGCGAAGGCCAGTGAATAAGGGTTAAATCAACATGATCGGTACGCAGCTTTTTGAGGCTCTCTTGCAGGCTTGGGATCAGCTTGCCTTTACTAAAATTATCAGGCCAAATTTTAGTGGTGATGAACAGCTCTTCACGTGGCACGCCACTTTCTGCGATGGCCTGCCCGACAGCAGCTTCATTATCATAGATCTGAGCTGTATCAATGGCGCGATAACCAAGCTCCAAAGCGGTTTTAACCGATGCAATCACAACGTCGCCGCTGAGGCGAAATGTGCCAAGGCCAAATGCTGGGATCTTCATATAAATTCTCTTTGATATCATATTCGTGACGAAAAATGAGTATCGCATGCAGCCGCTATGCAGAAAAAGGGCAAAAAATACAAAGGATTTTTGCAGCTAGCGCAATAATAAATTTACCAAAAAGAAAAAACCCAGCTTTAAGCTGGGTTTTAAAGAGTGGCGGAGCGGACGGGGCTCGAACCCGCGACCCCCGGCGTGACAGGCCGGTATTCTAACCAACTGAACTACCGCTCCGCAGTC
>JBOFXO010000410.1:0-3550 GCA_051654185.1 Vibrionaceae bacterium
CTGATCTCTTATTCTGGCCCTTTAACCGTGCTGATCAATCGCTATTCGGCATCAGCTTCTGAAATTTTTGCCGCAGCGCTGCAAGATTATGGGCGCGCGCTGGTGGTGGGCGAGCAATCTTTTGGCAAGGGGACTGTGCAACAGCATCGCTCGCTAAACCATATTTATGATCTGTTTAGCCAGCAGTTAGGTCACGTGCAGTACACTATTCAAAAGTTTTATCGCATCAACGGCGGCAGCACGCAGCATAAAGGCGTATTGCCTGATCTGGTATTGCCATCAACGGCAGACATGAGCGAAGTGGGCGAAAGCATTGAAGACAATGCGTTGCCGTGGGACAGCATTGCTAAGGTGAATTATCAAACCTTTGGTAATTTTTCACCCTTGCTGCCGCGCCTTTCTGCTTTGCACAGCGCACGGATCAAAAATGATATGGAGTTTGGTTTTGTCACCGCCGATCTTGCGCAGTACAAAGCTAAAAAACGCGGTAACCTTTTATCGTTGAATGAGAAAAAGCGTTTAGAAGAGCAAGATGCGGATGATAAAAAACGCTTGCAGCGCATCAACGCGCGCCAGCGTGCCAATGGTAAAAAACCATTCACTAAACTTGAAGATCTGCCTAAAGATCACGAAGAGCCAGATCCGTATTTAACGGAGACGGCTGCGATCACCGCAGATTTAGTAAAACTGCTCAAAAATTAAAGGGCATAAAAAAAGAGCGAATTTAATTCGCTCTTTTTTTTGTGCTTTTTGCTAGATCAGCCGCACTTAGAATCGCCGCAGTTAAGACAGGTTTGGCAACCGTCTTTGATCACCACCGATTTTTGATGGCACTTATTGCACAATACGGCATGGATTGGAAAGCCGCTTTCTTGCGCGGCATTTTTCTCGTTTGCCGCTTCTGCCTTTTTGTCCATAATTTGCTGTGGCAGCCCTTCTTTAGGCATAAGCATGCCAATTTCTAGCAGATGCTGCTCGATAACGTTGCCAATTTCTGCAATGAGCGAGGGCACGTACTTACCGTGATTCCAGTAGCCGCCGCGCGGATCAAACACTGAGCGCAGCTCTTCGACTAAAAATGTGCAGTCGCCGCCTTTACGAAATACCGCAGAAATAATACGCGTTAAAGCGACAATCCATTGATAATGCTCAAGGCTTTTGCTGTTAATGAAGATCTCAAATGGCCGGCGCGTTGCATTTTGTGTGCCTTCATTAAGCACTACATCATTGATGGTGATAAATAATGAGTGCTCCGAGACATGCTCTGGCGTTTTGAGTTTATAGGTGGTACCCAGCAGCTTTGCTGGGCGTGGCATCTCTTCATGCATGGTTTCAAGTGATGCTTCTGGCGCTGCAGGGGCTTGTGCTTGCTCTGCCGCGCTTTTTATTTGGTAACTGACAATTTTTGCAGGTATTTTTCTAGTCATGGTTAATTCTTTTTTAAATTAAGTAGTAAAGGGGCTTAAAACTTGCCGTAATAGCCTTCTTTTAAGGCTTCAAAGAGATTGGCTGCGGTATGAATTTCACCGTCATATTCGAGCCTTTCGTTGCCTTTAGCTTCAAAAATGCTGCCATCTTCTAAAGTGAACTGGTAAACCGTGTTTTCTAAATCGCTCTCTTTGACTAAAACGCCTTGGAATGCTTCAGGGTTAAAACGAAACGTGGTACACCCTTTTAGCCCTTGCTCGTAAGCGTACATGTAGATATTTTTAAACGCATCAAAATCAAACTCGGTCGGAATGTTGATGGTTTTTGATATCGACGAATCAATCCAGCGCTGCGCGGCGGCTTGCACATTCACGTGCTGCTCAGGCGTGATCTCATCGGAGGTGATGAAATAATCCGGCAGTTTTTTGTCTGGCTCATCGCTGTAAGGCATTGCTTGCTCGTTGATCTGATCGCGATAGGCTAGCAGCTCAAAGCTAAATACGTCCATGCTCTCTTTGGATTTTTTGCCCGCTTTTATCACGTTGCGCGAATAGTGGTGAGCAAAACTTGGCTCGATACCATTGCTGGCATTATTTGCTAGCGATAAGGCGATGGTACCGGTTGGCGCAATGGAAGTGTGGTGAGTAAAACGCGCACCGTGTTTGAGCAGCGCTTTGATAAGATCGGGGCGAATTTCGCCTAATTGGCGCATGTAGTGGCTGTATTTGGTGTGCAGCACCTTGCCTTTAACCACATCGCCTTCTTTAATGCCGTCTTTGCGCATTTGCGGCCGCTGGCGCAGCATTTTGCGCGTGACAGTAAAGTCTTCGTCAAAGATCGGCGCGCAGCCTTTTTCTTTTGCTAATTCAACCGCTTGCTCCCAGCCGGTGATCGCCATTTCTTGCGAAACTTGCTCGGTGAAAGCCACGGATGCGGCGCTGCCATATTTGACACCAAGCATTGTTAGCGCAGAGCCCAGCCCTAAAAATCCCATACCATGGCGGCGTTTGCGCTTGATCTCTTGCTGCTGCTTTTCTAGCGGCAATTGGCTGATCTCCACCACGTTATCAAGCATGCGCGTGAAAATAGCGACCACTTTACGGTAGGCTTCCCAGTCAAATTGCGCTTGCGGCGTGAAAGGGTTTCGCACAAATTTGGTCAGATTAACTGAGCCAAGCAGACAGGCGCCGTAAGGCGGCAGCGGCTGCTCTCCGCACGGGTTAGTGGTACGAATAGATTCGCAAAACCAGTTGTTATTCATATTGTTAACTTTATCAATCAAGATAAAGCCAGGCTCGGCAAATTCGTAGGTGGAGCGCATGATGGTGTCCCAAATGGTACGCGCTGGCAATGTGCGATAAATTTTGCATGCCACTTGCCCGTGCTCATTTTCCACCAGATCTTGGTGCGTTGGCCAATCAGCCCATACGATGTCGCTGGCGTTATGCAGATCCAGCTTGTCGGTGGTCGCTTCTTTTTGCGTGATAGGGAAGATCAACGGCCAATCGCTGTTAAGCTGCACCGCTTTTATGAATTCGTCGGTGATCAAAAGCGAAAGGTTAAATTGACGCAGGCGCCCGTTTTCACGTTTTGCGCGAATAAAATCAAGGATATCAGGGTGACGGATGTCCATAGTACCCATCTGCGCGCCACGTCTGCCGCCCGCGGATGAAACGGTAAAACACATTTTGTCGTAGATATCCATGAAGGAGAGCGGGCCTGAAGTGTAAGAGCCTGCGCCACAAACAAATGCACCGCTTGGGCGCAAGGTGGAGAAATCATAACCGATACCACAGCCGGCTTTTAAGGTAAGCCCCGCCTCGTGCACTTTTGCTAAAATATCGTCCATCGAGTCTTCGATGGTGCCGCTGACCGTACAGTTAATGGTTGATGTCGAAGGCTTATGTTCAAATGCCCCGGCATTAGAGGTGATCCTGCCTGCAGGAATTGCGCCATTACGCAGTGCCCACGCGAATTCGCGAAACCATTTTTCGTTCTCTTTAGGCTCTAAGTCGCTCAGCGCCTTAGCAACGCGCATTAAAGTTTCATCAGGCGTTTTATCGATAGCTTCTCCTTGCTTGTTTTTTAAACGATATTTACTGTCCCAGATCTCTAAAGAGGT
>JBOFXO010000411.1:0-7126 GCA_051654185.1 Vibrionaceae bacterium
TGTCACGAATGTGCACAGGCGGGATCAAAAATCCAAAATCTTGCGACAACTTTTTGCGCACCCCTTTCACGCGATCAAGCAGCTCGCCGCCTTGCTCTTTATCCACCATCGGGATCAAGCGATAGCCCACTTCAAGACCAATCACATCAATGGGTAACACATCTTCCCATGACAACTCTTTGCTGCGCGGCGCCAGCACTTCCATTTTCGGCGGCTCTGCCGCTTGAACCACTTTTTGGCGCTGGCTTTTTGACTTCCAGTAAGCAAAACTGCCGCAAACGGCCGCTAACAGCAAAAAAGAGAAGTGCGGCATGCCAGGCACAATGCCCATTACAGCCAAAATGCCAGTGGCAATGATCAAAGCTTTAGGATTATCAAGCAGCTGAAAAACGACCTGCTCGCCCATGTCCTCTTCGGTATTTTGCCGCGTGACCATAATTGCGGCGCTAATAGACAAGAGCAGCGAAGGAATTTGCGCAACAAGGCCGTCACCGATGGTCAGCAAGGTATAAATTTCAACTGCCGCAGACAGCGGCAAAGAGTGCTGTACCATACCGATCACAAGCCCGCCGATGATGTTGATGGCTAAAATCAAAATGCCAGCAATCGCATCACCTTTTACAAATTTTGAAGCACCGTCCATCGAGCCATAAAAATCGGCCTCTTTGGTCACTTCAAGGCGGCGCGCACGCGCTTGATCTTGCTCAATTAATCCCGAGTTTAAATCGGCATCAATCGCCATCTGCTTGCCAGGTAAAGCGTCCAAAATAAAGCGCGCGCTCACCTCAGAAATACGGCCAGCGCCCTTAGTGACCACCATGAAGTTAATGATCATCAAGATCAAAAACACCACTAAGCCCACCGCGTAGTTACCACCAATCACCACTGAGCCAAACGCCTCGATAACTTGACCGGCCGCGCCACTGCCTTCATGGCCGTGCAAAAGTACCACACGCGTTGAGGCAACGTTTAGCGCAAGGCGCATTAACGTTGTGATCAAAATAACCGTCGGAAAAATCGCAAAATCAAGCGGGCGCTTGGTATAAACAGTTACTAGCAGCACAACGAGCGACAGCGCAATATTAAAAGAAAACATCAGATCAAGCAGCAGCGCAGGAATTGGCAATACCACCAGCGCCAAGGTTGATAGCACCAAAATAGGCGCGCCAATAGCGGGAATTTTCCCCAAATACTTATTAATAGGCAGCTTGCTGCCTTTGCCTTCAAATTTGCTGTACAGCGAAGTGAGTGATTTCATAGCTACGCATGTTGGTCGGTGAAACGCAATGATCAGTCATAAGCAAGAATTGCACCAAATTAGCGACGTAATTCTGGCGGGATCGGTAGCTGCTTCTCAGAAAGTGGATTTGGTTTACGCCCTTTACGTTTTTGGTATTGGCGCAACTGGAATACATAGGCGAGCACCTGTGCGACCGCAACAAACAGCCCATCGGGGATCTGCTGATCAAGCTCAGTGCTGTAATAAACGGCGCGCGCGAGCGCCGGCGTGCGCAAGATAGTGATATTATTGCTATTAGCAATTTCACGAATTTTAAGCGCCACAAAATCGGTTCCCTTCGCCACGACCACCGGCGCGCTGTCTTTTTTGCTGTCATAGCGCAGCGCCACTGAGTAGTGCTCTGGGTTGACAATGATCACATCTGCCGTTGGCACGTTGGCCATCATGCGCCGCTGCGCCATTTCGCGCTGCAGCATACGGATGCGACCTTTTACTTCAGGCTTGCCTTCCATCTCCTTGTATTCGTCTTTGATCTCTTGCTTGGTCATTTTTAATTGGCTGTTATGGTGCCACAGCTGATACGGCACATCGATTGCCACCACAACGAGCAACGACAAGCAAATAAAAAGCAAAAAGCCAAGTAACAAATCGACTACGTGCGCCGCCTGCACAAAAACAGGCTCTTGGCTGATGTCATAGATGTCTTTGGCATTTGACCAGATCAAATACACCGCAACGCCGCCCACGAGCAGCACTTTAAGCAGCGATTTAGCCAGCTCTACCCAGCTTTGCAGGCCAAACATGCGCTTAAATCCGCTCAGTGGGCTGAGTTTAGAAAATTTTGGCATCGCTGCAGTCCACGAAAATGAAATGCCGCCCACGCCGGTTGCGCCCAAAATGCCAACAAAAAAAAGCAGCGCCAAAATCAGTGCTAACGGCTTGCCTATTTCGATGACTGCGTCAAACGCGATAATGCCAAGCCTTGCAAAATCAAACACATCTTCGCGTGAAAGGGTAAAAATTGTCCGCATCATCGCCTGCATTTGCTGGGCAAGATCAGAGCCAAACCACATCAGCGCAATAACCCCGCCCAACATGACCAGCATGGAAGCAAGCTCTTTTGAGCGCGCCACCTGTCCTTTTTCTTTGGCCTGATCAAGCCTTCGACTGGTGGGTTCCTCGGTACGTTCTTGATCGCTTTGCTCTGCCATCGACTACGCCTCCGCGCCGCAGTCTTGGCGCAATAGCTCGCACATGGCAGCCGTGCCGTTTTGCCAATGCATTTGATATTGCGGCAAAATATTTTTTAAAAAATACATGCTTAAAAACAGGCCAACCAGCAGCACAAAAGCAAAACCGAGCGAGAAAATATTGAGCTGAGGCGCGGCGCGCGTCATGATCCCAAATGAAATATTAATGGTTAACAGCGCCACAATGATCGCTAAAGACATGCTTAAAGCCGTGTGAAACATGATGCCAAACCAGCTGGCAAGCGAATGGAAATCGGCCTGACGCAGCGACTCGCCTATCGGCAAACTTTTAAAACTATCGACTATCAGCACCAACATATGCAGATGACCATCGAGCGCTAAAAACAGTAACGTCACTAAAAACAGATAAAGCTGTCCGAGCAGCGGCGTGTTTTGACCATTTGCCGGATCAACCAGCGATGCAAAACCTAGACTTGACTGCATGCCAACAATTTGACCAAGCACAACAAAGGTTTGGCCAATAAATTGGCTAATGGTCCCCATCGCAATGCCAATTAGCACCTGCTGTAGCAGCACAACAAAATTGGCCAGCGATAAAAGCTCGCCGTGGGCTGAAATTTCAGGCAGCGCGGGCATGACCGCAAGTGTGATGGCTAACGATAAATACAGACGAATGCGCATCGGCACAAAACGCGCACCTAAAAAGGTCATCGTCATCAGCATGCAAGAGATCCGCGTGAAAGGAAAAAAGAACTGTGCAAAGCCAGCTAAAATCGTCTCGGTTAGATGATCCATGCTAGGCGTCCTTTTAATAGATAATGTTAGGAATTTCGCTCATGAGACGAAAGAAATATTCCATTAACACCTGCGTTATCCAGTGCGCAAAAAACATTAATGCCAGCAACGTGACAATCAAACGCGGCAAAAAACTAAGCGTTTGTTCACTTATCGAAGTTGCCGCCTGAAACACCGCGACAATAAGGCCAATCAGCAAGCTTGGAATGACGATAGCGCTCACTATCAGCAAAATAATTTTTAGCGCCTCTTGGAACAGCTCAACGAACATCTCCGGTGACATAAGCTCTCCTAGCCAAAGCTGCCTGCAAGGGTTGATAAGATCAAATTCCAACCATCGACCAGTACAAAGAGCATCAACTTAAACGGCAGCGACACAATCATGGGCGAGAGCATCATCATCCCCATCGCCATTAATACGGATGCAACCACTAAGTCTATGATAAGAAATGGCAAAAACAGCATAAAACCAATTTGAAATGCCGTTTTTAGCTCAGAGGTGATAAATGCGGGAATAAGCACCGTCATCGGCACCTCTTCAGGCTCGCTGATCTTTGCGCCCGACATACCGACAAAGGTTTCAAGATCAGTCAGGCGAGTCTGCTTTAACATAAATTCGCGCAGCGGCAATTGCACCTTAGAAAAAGCTTCTTTCGCCGAAATAGTCTCGTTTAAATAAGGGGTTAGCGCGTCGCTGTTCATCTTTTCTATCACCGGCGACATGATAAAAAATGTCAAAAACATGGCGATCCCAACAATGATCTGATTAGCCGGCGTCTGCTGCAGCCCTAACGCTTGGCGCAAAATCGCCATCACCACCACGATGCGGGTGAAAGAAGTCATTAAGATCACGATCGCGGGTAAAAAACCGAGCGCCGTCATCACCGCTAAGATCTGCAGCGTTATCGAATAATCTTCGCTGCCATCGGGATTGACTGTCATGTTAAACGCGGGGATCCCCGCGCTGCCGTTTTTGATCTGCAGCAGCGATGCGCCCGGAGAGCTTTGTGCCAGCATGCTTTGCGCCGCTTGTGGCACCTCGCTCACCTGTGCAAATAGCGGGGCGCACCACAGCCACAAAAAAAGAGCGGCTATAACAGATTGAATTTTAATGATCACTATCCTTTTTAATCACTTGAGCTAACTTTTGTGCAAATGACGCAGTGCCAGCCTCATCCTTGTTGGCCTCTTTATGGCGGCTTTCATCATTAGCAGACTCACTCACCGCCGGCGTGATCGGCGTATCTAACACTTTGAGCAAATTAATATTATGCGCGGTGATCCCAATCACCATCTGCTCACCGTTAACGTCGATGACCATAATGCGCTCTTTTTGCCCAAGCGCGAGCTGCGAGATCAATTTCACCCCCGCCTTACCAGACAGTGGCGAGAGGTTCATGCGCTTAACCCAATGCGCTATCGCAAAGATCAGCGCAATCACGCTAAGCAGCACGAGCACGGTGGTCATGTTATCTTGCGCAGTAAGGGGCGCAGCATTAGCGCTAAAAACACTAAAAAACAAGCTGCAAAAAATCAGTGGTTGTAAGAGTTTCATCGCGATGACCCAAAGTCAGTGTCAAAAAATTTACCCCTTTCATACCACAACCCTCCAGCAATTCGCATACCAAAAGATCAACAATTTTTTTTTACAGCGCGTTTTCAGCGCTTAATTAGATAAACTTCAATTTTTTCAATATGATAATTTCAACCACCGCCACTAAAACTATTCCTAAACAAAATAAAAAGAAGGCATCAGCGCGATCGGTACCGGGCATTCCTGCAATATTGACGCCAAAAAGGCCGGTGAAAAAACTCGCGGGCAAAAAGATCCCAGCGATAATAGAAAAGAGATAGGTGTTGCGGTTCATCATGTGCGCTTGACGCTGCTCTTGCGTCTGCACAAAAAGATTTAGCTGCTCTAGGTAAAAGGTGATTGACTCGTTAATGCGTATTACGCCATCAAGCGTGTTTTTAAAATGGCTTTTTTCACTTTTTAGCACTTCGACATCACAAGCTAATAAGTCTTCAAAAACATAGCGCTGCGGTTTTAAATAACGATTTAAGTGCAGCAAGCGCGACACTAACTCTTGCGGCTCATCCAAGTTTTGCTCATCTTTAGCATCGATCAACGCATCAATTTTATCTTCAATGGGCGCAATAAAATCAGCAATGATCTGATTAATACCACTAAAGATGGCCGTTACCAGTGCGGGCAACGAAGTCGGTCCTGCACCTTGCTCAAGCTTACTGACCACCGAAGCGATGGCGCGCGAAGACATTTTACGCGTGGAAATTAAAGCATCTTTGTACCACAGCATGCGCACACTGAGCATATCGTCGGGATCTGCGCCATCGTTTAAGTTAATGCCACGTAAATTGATCAAAAAACAATCATCGCTATACATTTCAAAGCGAGGGCGCGTGTCGCTTGTTAACATCGCTTCAATGATGGCTTCGGGCAACGCGATCTCGTGTAACCACTGGCGAAATTGAGGATTATCACGCTGACAATGATACCAATTGCCGCTTTCGATGGACGCCGGCACACTGCTGTTTGCAATCGGCCGTACATTATTGAAATTCCAACTGTTTATAATGAAAGAGTTCATATTGCCACCTTTGCCAAACTGCCTTAATTACCCCATCATAACGCAGCGCGACTTTTGCACAAAAGTGCAAAAAGATAAAATCACAGCAAGTTTTTCACCCTAAAAAAAGGACTATTAACTAACACACGGTTTTTAATAGAAAAATCTTTTTTACCGCTGTAATAAGCCAATTTAAACAGCATTTTTTACAAAAGCGCGGGCAAAAAAAGCTCGTGCACCAGCAGCGGCCACTGCCCTAAAAAAAGACGCGAGCGGCGCCCCCACACAGTTGCAGCGCCAAAATAAGGATTAGCATCAATATCAAATTGGGCCAGCTGTAGATGATCGCGCCGCGCTGACTTGTGAGCAAAGATCCGCTCACCAATAGGCTGCACGCCTTGCACAGCAAGCCCGCTGTCTTGCAGCGCCTGATAAGCAAACAAAGTCCAAGCTAATACAGCCGGCCCACGCTCGCCATGTAAGATCACCTCACGGCACACGCCAGCCGAGCTCGGTGCATCGACAAGCCACTGCTCTTCTTTAGCAAGAGCTGCCGGATGATTGCCAAGCCACTGCACCGCAAAATGGCGATGGTGCTGGCGCAAGCGCTGCGTCATAGAGCCGCTTTCAAGCAGCCAAGGTGTTAAATTTTGAGGCAAGGCGCAGCTTGCAGGCGCTAGCCACGCGCTTAGCGGCGTCACAGGCACAGTCAGCTTGAGCTTCCCCATCTAAAATTTTCCGTGTTTAGCTTAAGATCTGCGATATTATCCGAAAATCATCAAGAAATGTAAGCGCAGCCTTCCGGGCGCTTGCTTAAAAGTGCAAACTTGAGCTGCTCAGCACAAAAAAGTGGTCACAAATTACGCAAGCCTAAAAACAAGCGCGCCCTTTTAGCGCCAGCCATACATTTTAAGCCAAAATGCTAGATGTAATTGAAAAGCGAAAGCTCTTTGGTCTTAGCAAACGCCTGCTGCGATGCCTGCAGCGCGAGCATATTTTCATTCATATCAATCACAGCCGTGGCGTAGTTGAGATCTTCAACCGTCGCAAGCGAGCGCTTCACTACCACGTTATAATCAAGGTGCATGTCCTCTTGGCGCTCAAGTGTGTTAAGGCGAGAGCCAATTTCAGCGCGCGCTTGGTTAAAATGCTTGAAAACTTGACCGAGCTGCTCAACAACTTGGTGCAACTTTCCCGTCGCCGAGGCATCAAAAATGCTTTTGTCTGCCATCTCTATGCCTAATTTTAGCGAGTCAAACAGGCTAAAATTATCTTGGCGCGTCATGGTAATG